>JACPFH010000381.1 GCA_016183075.1 Deltaproteobacteria bacterium
GGGGATCAGCGTCGAGCAGTTCCAAAAGCAGGCCTTCAATGCCGTCCCGATCAAGAGGTTGATCGAGCCGGAGGAGGTCGCCGAGCTGGTGGCTTATCTGGCGTCGGACCAGGCCCACGGGATCACCGGCCAGGCGATCAATATCTGCGGCGGGCAAACCATGGTATAGGCGGGGGATATGACGACTTCAGTCGATCTTCTGAAAGAAAAAGGACGCCTTTTACGCACTCATTCGCTCAGGTCCACGACCGCGGCGGGTTCAGGCCATCCATCCTCATGTTTATCCGCCGCGGATTTGGTATCGGTCATGTTCTTCGGAGAGATGCGCTACGATCCCGGCGACCCGCAAAACCCGGAAAACGACCGTTTCATCCTGTCCAAGGGCCACGCGGCTCCACTCCTGTACGCCGCCTACGCAGAGGCGGGAATCATTAAAGAATCCCAGCTCATCACGCTCCGACGCCTGGACAGCGACCTGGAAGGACACCCTACACCACGTGTCCCATGGGTTGAGGTAGCTACCGGTTCTTTAGGTCAAGGCCTATCGGCAGCGGTGGGGATGGCGCTTGCGGCGCGGATGAACAATCTGACTTACGATACGTACGTGTTGTTGGGCGACGGCGAGTGCGCAGAAGGCGCCGTGTGGGAAGCGGCGGCGGTGGCCAGCTATTACGATGTCGCCAATCTCTACGCCGTCGTCGACGTGAACGGTCTCGGGCAGAGCCAGCACACGATGTATCGGTTCGATGTCGAGAATTTTGCGGGAAAATTCCGCGCGTTCGGTTGGTACGCCATTAGCGTGGACGGTCACAACTACTCTGAAATCATCGGCGCGTTCGCGAAATGCAGGCGGGAAGCGGGATCCAAGCCGCGCGTGATCATCGCTCGCACGGCTAAAGGAAAAGGCGTTTCGTTCCTGGAGAACAGGGAAGGCTGGCACGGAAAACCCGTGCCCAAGCAGGATCTGGACAAAGCCCTCGCCGAGCTGTCCGAGCCATACGCTTCCGACGGCTTTCGCCCTAACCCGCGACCACGGCCTCAGCGGGAAGAGCGACCCGTCAACACCGACATCAGCATCACTCGGAAAATTGGCGAAAACGTGGCGACACGCGAAGCATACGGTGATGCGCTGGTGAAGCTGGTCGGAAAGAACGATCAGATCGTCGCGCTGGACGGCGACGTTAAGAACTCCACATACTCCGAAAAGCTTCTGAAGGCGCGTCCCGACCGCTTCTTCGAAATGTTCATCGCGGAACAGAACATGGTCGGCGTCGCTGCGGGCATGTCCGCGCGCGGCATGATTCCCTTTGTGTCGACGTTCGCGGCATTCCTGACGCGCGCCTACGATCAGATCCGTATGGCCGGCATCTCGCGAGCCAACGTCAAGTTCTGCGGCTCGCACGCAGGCGTTTCGATCGGAGAGGATGGACCTTCCCAGATGGGGCTGGAAGACCTCGCTATCTTTCGGCCGGTCCCCGGCTCTGTTGTCTTCTATCCTTGCGATGGCGTATCGACCGAGCGCCTCGTCGCTGAAGCTGCGAGAACCCGCGGCATTTGCTATATCCGCACCACCCGTCCCAAGACACCGGTTTTGTATGCCAACGATGAGCAGTTTCCCGTAGGCGGCTGCAAGATCCTGCGAAGATCCGAGGAAGACCGGGCGACTGTCATCGGCGCTGGCATCACAGTACACGAGGCGCTCAAAGCGGCCGAAGCGCTCGCATCGGAAGGCATCCGCATTCGGGTGATCGACGCTTACAGCGTGAAGCCTATCGATAGAACAACAATCCTTGCCTGCGCGAGAGAAACCGGCGCGCATTTGATCGTAGTTGAAGATCATTATGAAGAGGGCGGGTTGGGCGATGCGGTTCTGAATGCGGTCGGCAATGCGGCCCAGGTCATAAAACTCGCGGTTCGAGAAATTCCACGCTCGGGACCGCCGGAAGCCCTCTTGGATACTCACGGCATCAGCAGCAAGCACATCATCCAGGCCGTGAAAAGTTTATGACCGAAACAGCTTCGAGTTCCGAGTTTCGAGGGAACCCGAACAAGCAACTGAAAACAAAACCGCAAGGAGAAAATAACATGGCGAAAGACCTTCACGGATTTATTGCCCTCGAACAGGAGAAGAGACCGGGATCGGTCATCCGGGTGAAGGAGCGAATCGACTCCAATCAATTCGAGACCATCGCGTTTCTCAAGCACCTGGATTTGCGGGGCCAACAAAAAATGGTTCTGTTTGAAAACGTCCCTGCTTTCAACGGCCAACCTTCGTCGTTCCCGCTCTTTTACAATCCTTGGGTAACGCGCCAGCTCTGCGCCGACGCCCTTGGCATGGGAGAGCTCAAATCCAGCATGGAGCTGAGCCTCGAAGTCGCCAGACGGGAGCTCCAACAGGGGGAGGTGGAAACCATTCCACCCGGCAAGGCCCCGTGCAAAGAGGTCGTGCTCAAAGGCTCGCAAGCCGACTTGCGCATCCTTCCCATCCCGATGCATCACAAGGATGATGTCGGCCCCTACCTAACCATGGCATGCGCCATGAAAAGCCTCGACGGCAAGTTTTACGACGTCACCTTCACGAAGAACATGTACTACGGGCCGCAGCGAATGAGCTTCTCCGCGCATCCCCATCACCATCTGGAGGCGATGACGACGGAGTATGAAAAAAAGAATAAGCGCGCTCCGGTCATCGTTATCCTCGGACATCATCCGGCTTTCTTCCTCTCCACCTGCTCCATGACGCCGTACGGCAACAACGACTACGCGACCGCTTCGGCGTTCCTGCAGGAGCCGCTTCGCCTCACGCCTTCCGAGACCTGGGGAGAGGAGTTTCTGGTTCCCGCCGATGCCGAAGTGATCATCGAGGGCGAGGTGCCGCCCCACGTGCGCGAGAGTCAAACCCCTTTCGGAGAGATCCTGGGCTAC
>JACPFH010000398.1 GCA_016183075.1 Deltaproteobacteria bacterium
ACCTCGCTTGGTCGAGATCTCAACCATCTTGTCGGCCATCACGGAGTTGACTGTGGTAAAGATCGTCATCGCGGCGGCGGGTATGTCGAGACCCAAGGGTTCCGCCACGGCCCGAATCGCATTTTCAGCATTCTTGGTCCCGAGGGCAATTTCTCCTCCCAAAAAGTAGTCCGCCGGGATGTATCCTAAAACCAGGTCCGCGTCCGTGACCGTGGGCTGGGCTCCCCCCTTCCCGTAGCAGGCAGGTCCTGGATCGGCTCCAGCGCTCTGAGGACCCACCTGCAAGAGCCCCAAGGAGTTGATCCAGGCGATGCTTCCCCCTCCCGCCCCGACGCTGGGAACATCGACCATCTTCATGGCCACCAGTTCCTCGCCGACCCAGTTGAAATCGGTGTTGGGAATGTTTCCTTGCCGGATCAGGCAGACATCAAAACTGGTGCCACCCATGTCCACGGAGAAAAGGTTGTCGCTGCCGTTGATCTGTCCCAACCGGATAGCCCCCGCCGGAGCGGCCGCTGGGCCTGAGCCGATCAGCGACACGGCTCGACGCATGGATTCTTCCACGGTTTGAACAAGTCCGCCGCCCTGCACGAGATAAAAAGCGCCGCGGAATCCAAGTTCCTCCATCTTGCCGGTAAGGGCTCTGAGATAATGCTCCGTAATAGGACCTATGGCAGCGCTCACCACTGTAGTGCTGAAACGCTCGAACTCACGATAGACCGGAAGAACTTCATGGGAAGCGGTCACGTAAGTCCCGCTCATCTGCTGGCGGCAAATCTCAGCCGCTCTACGCTCATGCTCAGGGTTTATGTAGGAATGTAGGAAGCAAATGGCGACGGCCTCTACCTTCTCTGCCTTGAACTTCGCTATCGCAGCATAGACATCCTCCTCTTGGAGGGGAGTAAAAATTTCCCCGGTATAGAGCGTCCGCTCCCTTATCCCCAGTCTCAGGAAACGGGGTACCAAAGCGCTGTAAGGCGGGACGAACACATTGAACATGGATTCTCGAATGTTCTTATAGCCCCTCCGGACCTGAATGGTATCCCGAAATCCTTCCGTCGTTAAAATGCCCACCTTGGCAATCTTGCCGGTCAATAAAGCGTTTGTCGAAAGGGTGGTCCCATGGGCAATCAGGAGCCCTACGTTGGCCAGGAATCGTGGCAGGTCTCGGCGCCTTAAACGCGTAGATATCTCCGGACTCGCCCAGAACGAGGCAGTCCGTAAACGTTCCTCCTACATCAACCGTCACCCGGTTCATTGGCGGTTTTCCACCTCTCGTATCGAAGTATAATCGATTCTTGCTGACCTAACGATTCCGCTGAAAAACCCCCGTTCACCCTTCGACGTAGCTCAGGGCGAACGGGTAAGAAATTGAAAACATTAAGAATTTCCCGTTCATGCTGAGCCTGTCGAAGCATGGGAGGCCGTTTTTCAGCAGAATCACCTAACTGTGCCTGACGGATACTCTCGGCCCAAAATGGCGGGTTGGCAGGCGGTCATTACGGTGATTTTCGGGATTCTCAGTGGCCGAGGCTCAGAAGCAGACCCTTATCACTTAATCCTTTTTCCTGCCGGTTAATCGAGCTGGGCCCACTCCCTAAACTCTTCCAGACCGAGCTGGGTCAGCGTATCCACGAAAGGCCTTCCGGATTTCTCATGCCTGCCGGACAGACGGTAATATTCATAGACCATATCGGGAAGCCATTTGGCGATGGTGAAGCCTTTGTACTTTCCGTCCGGTACCGGCTCCAAAAATCTCGGCCCCACATCTTGCCAGTCATGCTCCGCGATCCAGCCCCTCTGCGTGCCGAAAATACTCTGCAAAATCATACTCCGGTGACCGGCTACCAGTGCCTCATCAAGATCGAAGTCCCATCCGGTAGTGGCATTAAAGGAATCTACGATCCTCTTTAGGCCGTCAGGCTTGAGATGCATCTGAGCGAACCAGCAGCCGCCGGTGAGACCGCAGAACTGCCGATATTGCTCTGCCAGTACGTTTGACCACGGCCAACCGGTGGGATCGTCCCGGTCCAGAGGGCCCCACTTTTCACGGTACCTGAGATCCGGAGGCGGGTCCGCCGTACCACCGCCCTGAGGTTTCATGCCTCCGCTGGCCACAAGCTCGCGCAGCATCTGGCCGAAATGGGGCCGCCAGTCGTGCATGGCCGGAGTCCCTTTCTTTGTGTGGACCGCCCACTTGGGTGCATCGCCGCCGATGGCTTTAGCCACCTCGACAGGACCTTCGGCCAGGAGGTTGCCCCACTTTCCCTCCCGGCGCGCAGCCATCTCTAGCAACCGATCCACCACCTCCACATTGCCCCACTCTAAGCGGAGCCCGCCGGTATCCTCGGGACCCAAGAGACCTTTCTCCCAGGCTTCGAACATGACACCAGCGCCGAAGGCGAAATGGCTGCACTCGATACCGAGATCATTGATCCGTTCCGCGAGGTAGAGAGTCGCATTCCCTTTCACGCCCAGGTTCCAGAAGGTGTCCATCCATTCGGCGCCCCCGTTGAAGTGGCCGATCTTCCCCAGGAAGGGGCCTTCGCCAATCTCCACGTCCCAGGGGCAGAGGCGGGCGCATTGGAAGCAGGGCCGCTGCGTAATGCGGTTCTGATCGAAGCCGCGGTTGTGATCAGCGATAAGCGTGCTGCGGAAGTTCAAATTGGGTAGCGCCCCCAGTTGCCTGGCGTAGCCCACGTCCTTTCTGTCCTCCACCGAATAAACCTGCAGCGTCTTGCGCCACCGAAGGCCGGCGTCAATCAGCTTCTCCCGGTCATGGAGCCTGGGCCGCGCCGTGCCGTAGACGACAATGGCTTTCAATTTCTTCGAGCCGAAGACCGCTCCGCCGCTGTGGGCGGCGTTGTGATTGTAGTCGTTGCACAGCATTGCCCCGTGAACCAGATGTTCCCCCGCCGGGCCGATGCACATCACTTTCGCGTCCTTAATGCCGACTTCTTGCCGGAGAAGATCCTCGGTCTCTCTCGCTCCCTTGCCCCACACTCTGCTCGCATCACGCAGCTCAGCTCTTCCATCGTTGATGAATAGATAAGTCGGCTTGGAAGCGGCGCCCTCGATGATGATTCCGTCATAGCCGGTCGCCTTGAGATAGACAGGCCAGAAACCGCTCGATGCGCCTCGCCCCAGGGTGTGATCGGTCAGCGGACTGAGATAGACCGCGGTGACCTTCGTTCCGCCGGGGGTGAAGCCCGTCCCGGTGATCGGCCCGGTCATCATGACGACCTTGTTCTCGGGGCCGTAGGGTTTGGCGTCGAGCGGCAGCTCTTTGAGCAGGGCGTAAGTTGCCAGCGCCTGCCCGCCGAGGAATTTTCTCAACACAGGCTCTTCCGGCAGATTTTCATCTTTCATGGACCCTGTGGTCAGATCGACGCGCAGGATCTTACCCATGTAGCCGCCGGGCAGGCGGGTTAGACGCCGTTGGGGAAAAAGTTCAGAAGCGTTCGACATGGGTCATCCTTTCTTCTAGGCCACGTTTCGCCACGGCCAGTAGCGGTAGATCAGGCGCTTGGGATGAATGACGGCCAGATAGAGCGCCCGAATCTTACCCTGGAGCCCGCAGCGCAGGGTAAAGAGATCTTTGAGCA
>JACPFH010000399.1 GCA_016183075.1 Deltaproteobacteria bacterium
CAGAACCAGATTGAAAAAGACTTTGGCAAGGTACAAAGCCGCCCGATCCATGGGGGATAGCAGGAGCGCCTCCAGACAGTGGTTTTCCCGCTCCGCCTGGAAGAGCTGGGTCAACCCCAACGTTCCCGTAAACAAGAAGGCGAGCCAAAGGAGCCCCGGGGCCATCTCGGGGGCGCGCTCGCGGGAAATTTCGAAAGCAAAGTGGAAAACGAAGAGGAGGAGCGTGCCGAAGAAAAACATCGTCACCAGGCTTTCCCTGCGGCGGATCTCAAGTAACAGGTCTTTCCAAACCAGCCACCCGGCCTGTCTTAGGAGCTCCATCGCTCCCCCCGTGGGAGAAACTCCCCGAACGCGCGTTGGAAGTTAAGCCAAGGCTCCCGCTTGGGCTCGTCGAAAATGAGCTTTCCCTGGTGCAGGATGAGAGCCCGATTGCACACGGCAAGAACCCGGGAAATGTGGTGACTGGCGATCACGACGATGCCGCCACCGCCGACCAGCCCGCGGAGATACGTTTCCAGCAGATCGATGCCGCTCCCGTCGAGCGCGCCATAGGGCTCGTCCAAGAGCAGAAGCGTGGGCTTTAGCAGCAGCGATTTGGCGATGGCCAGGCGGCACTTCATGCCGCTGGAAAGGGATCCGACGTATTCACCGGCGCGGGATTCGAGCGCCACGGTCTCCAAGATCCGGGTAACTTCCGGCAAATTTTCCCGCCTGCCGTAAAGGGAGCCAAAGAAGCGAAGGTTTTCTGCGACGGTGAGATTTTCGTAGAAATGCTCATTGGGCGAAAGCAGACCGATCATGGAACGAAGCCGGGAAGGGCCCCCGAGCAGATTCTCCCCGTCCAACTCAATGGCTCCGGAGGTTGGATAGAGAAGCCCGCAGAGGAGCTTGAGCAACGTTGTCTTCCCGGCCCCATTGGGACCGAGCAGCGCCACGCAGTCGCCGGGTTTGAACTCGATCGTGACTTCCCGTAGCGCCCACAGGAAGCCGTAGGCCTTAGCTAGACTTCGAATCGTGAGGTGCAAGACACTTTTCTCCTGCCGAAGCGCGGGTGCGGCGCGTCCATACAAATAGCTCACCGACTATAATGCCCGAGCGCCTCGGATTCAAGCCAGGAGGCGCGGCGAAGGGACATGGGACGGCCTGTCCGATTATGATAGCTAATGTGCTATGGGCCGTTTGGCCGAATTGAACAAGCCTGCCGTGTTCACTAGAGTAAGTTCTAGGGGCATTCTTGGATTGGACTTGCTAGATGAGATCAATCATAATGGTAGCGGTGCTCCCGGAACTCCGAGGCGGGCGGTGCGGGAGCATTAATCTCAATCCAAGGAGGTTCGTATGAACATTATCCCAACGGTTTCGGGAGCCTGGAACGCGTTTGCGACCAAAATCGGTGCGTTCTTACCGGATCTCTTTGCCGCGATCGTCATTCTGTTTGTCGGCTGGGTCGCATGCAATATCGCACAGCGTCTCGCAGTGCGTGTTCTGAGAATGAGTCGCTTTGACGTTCTCGCAGAACGATCCGGCATCGACCAGGCGCTCAAGCGCGGCGGCGTTCAGCAGAGCACTGCCGAGATCCTCGGCGTTCTCGTTTTCTGGTTTCTTTTTCTGATCGTCATTGTCGCCACGCTGGATACCCTCGGACTGCCGGGGGTGAGCGAGACCATGAATACGATTTTCCTGTATATTCCGCGCATCGTGGCTGCCCTGGTGGTGTTGATCCTCGGTCTTTACCTGGCGAATTTCATTCAGACAGTGACGCGGACGAGCTGCGCGAACGCCGGGCTGCAGCAAGCCGATACGATTGGTCGGGTCACGTACTACGCTACGGTGGTTTTTGTCGTGGCGGCGATCCTGCAAATCCTGGAGATCGCGGGGGAGATCGTGTTGTGGGCGTTCGTTTCCGTGTTCGGCGCGATCTGCGTCGCCTTGGCGATTGCGTTTGGCCTTGGCGGTCGGGATCTGGCGGCCCGCTACCTGGAAAAATGGTTCGAGCATAAATAGAGTCGCGTCGGAACGCGAAAGACAATTTGACTCTTCGGGACGGATAAGATAAATAAAAACCGGTTTTTCGACTGCTTTTCCATAGCCTAAGGAGCGTCGAGGCCGGTTTTCAGCTCCTTAGGCTATTTCTTACTCAAGGGGAGATTTATGGCAGCATACCAGCACATCAAGATTCCCAGGGACGGGGCGAAAATAACGATATCCGCCAATAAGGAGCTGATCGTTCCCAATAATCCGATCATTCCGTTCATAGAGGGAGACGGAACGGGCCGCGATATCTGGCGCGCCTCGGTGCGCGTCTTCGACGCGGCGGTGGAGAAGGCCTATAAGGGTAAACGCAAAGTCCATTGGATGGAAGTGTACGCGGGCGAGAAGTCATTCAAGATGCTCAGCAACTGGCTGCCCGACGAAACGGTCGAGGCCTTCACGGAATTTCTGGTGGGAATCAAAGGGCCGCTCACGACCCCGATCGGAGGGGGCTTCCGTTCCTTGAACGTATCGCTCCGCATATTGCTCGACCTGTACGTTTGCCTGCGCCCGGTGCGTTACATCAAGGGCGTGCCTTCTCCGGTTAAGCATCCTGAATACGTGAACATGGTTATTTTCCGCGAGAACACGGAAGATATTTATACGGGCATCGAGTTTCCCAACGGGACGGAAGAGAACAAGAAGTTCAAAACGTTGCTCCAACAAAACTTTCCCAAGGAGTATGCGAAGATCCGTTTCCCCGAGACGGCAGGTATCGGGATAAAGCCGGTTTCCGTCGAGGGCACGGAGCGGCTGGTCCGCGCGGCGATAAAATGGTCGCTGGCGAACAAGCGCAAGAACATCAACCTCGTTCACAAGGGCAACATCATGAAGTACACCGAAGGCGCCTTCAAGGACTGGGGCTACGCCGTCGCCAAGCGCGAGTTCCGCAACGATGTTGTCACGGAACGCGAGACGTGGATTTTGGGCAACAAAGAGAGCAAGCCGAACCTGAGCGTGCAAGATAACGCGAAGTTGACCGACCCCGGGTTCGACATGATGTCACCCGATCAGCAGAACGACATCAAAAAGGAAGTGGAAGCCGCGCTGAAGCTGTGGCCTACCCACGGTGACGGCAAGTGGAAGTCGAAGCTGCTCATCAAAGACTCGATTGCCGATGTCAGTTTGCAGTTCGTCCTCATCCGGCCGAGAGATTACGACGTGATCGCCACGCTGAACTTGAACGGCGATTATCTGTCCGACGCTCTGGCGGCGCAGGTGGGCGGCATCGGCATCGCCCCGGGAGCGAACATCAATTACGATAGCGGGCACGCCGTCTTCGAGGCGACGCACGGGACCGCGCCGAAATATGCCGACCTCGACAAAGTCAATCCCGGGTCGGTCATCCTTTCCGGCGAGATGATGTTCCGCTACATGGGCTGGGCGGAGGTCGCCGACCTCATCCTCAAAGGACTGGAGCGAGCTGTCGCCAACAAGACGGTCACCTATGATTTCGAGCGACTCATGGAGGGTGCCAAGCTCGTAAGCTGTTCTGGGTTTGGCGACGAGATAGTAGCGAATATGTAGATGAAGAGCTGACCGAGGACCGAAGACCGCAGACCGGTCGGCCGTCCCCCGTCGTCGGTCCGGAACACGGCGGGTAGCTGCCGACCACTGAGGAGAAAAACATGGCGAGAAAAAAGATAGCTTTAATAGGTGCGGGGGCTATCGGCGGGACGATGGCGCATCTGTGCGCCCTGAAGGGGTTAGGCGATGTCGTTCTCTACGACGTTATTGACGGCCTGCCTCAGGGGAAAGCGCTGGACCTGTTGCAATCGGCCCCCATCGAGAATTTCGATATCCAGGTTACCGGGACCACCAAATACGAGGATATCGCGGGCGCGGATGTCTGCATCGTGACCGCAGGGATCGTGCGCAAGCCGGGAATGAGCCGCGACGACTTGCTCGGGACCAACGCAAAAATTATGCGGCAGGTCGCGGAGGGAATTAAAACCCATGCGCCGAACTCTCTCGTTATCGTCATCACGAACCCGCTGGACGCGATGGTGACCCTGACCAAGAGAGTAACCGGTTTTCCCAAGAATCGAGTGGTCGGCCAGTCTGTCCTGGGAGGTCACGGAGACGAGATGGTCCCGGTGCGCAGCAGCTGCCAGGTCTCCGGCGTGTCGATAGGGAAATTCATCTCCGCCAAGCGACTGGATGAGATTGAGGCCAGGGTGAGGAATGCGGGGGGCGAGATCGTGGCGCTGCTGAAGACCGGATCGGCTTTCTATGCCCCTGCTTCGGCGGCGATTCGTATGGCCGGGGCCTATCTCCATGACAAAAAAGAGATCCTTCCCTGCGCGGCTTACCTGGAAGGGGAGTACGGCATCCACGGACAGTACTTCTGCGTCCCCGTCCTGATCGGCGCGGGCGGTGTGGAAAAAGTCGTCGAGATGGAGCTCAGCCCGGGCGAGAAAAAAGCCCTTGAGGAGTCCCTCGCCCACGTGAAGGATTTGGTCCAGGCCATGGACAAGCTTTTAGCTAGTAAATAGTCAATGGCAAATAGTAAATAGCTAGTCCCCACCATTCGCCATTCACCATTCACCATTCACCATTTCTCCCATGAATATCCACGAATACCAAGCCAAGGAAATTCTTAAGCGTTTCGGGATTCCGATTCCGAGGGGACACGTCGTCACGACGCCGGAGCAGGCCCGAACGGTAGCGCGGGATCTCGGCACCCCTTGCGTGGTCAAGGCCCAAATCCACGCCGGCGGAAGAGGCAAGGCTGGCGGAGTCAAACTGGCTGGAAATGCGGAAGAGGCGGGAACCAAGGCAGCAGAACTGCTTGGGAAAACGCTAGTAACGCACCAGACCGGGCCCCAAGGGAGGGAAGTGCGGCGGGTGTTGGTGGAGGAGGGGCTGAAGATCGAACGGGAGCTTTATGTCGGTATCGTACTAGATCGGTCGGTGTCACGACCTTCGCTCATTGCCTCAGCAGAGGGAGGGGTCGAGATCGAAGAGGTGGCGCAAAAAACACCGGAAAAAATTTTCACCGAGTTGGTCGACCCGGCTGTCGGCCTGCAGCCCTTTCAAGGGCGTAGGCTGGCCTACCGGCTGGGGATTCACACCGAACACGTCACGCCAATGGTTACGCTCCTCCTCGGGCTGGCGCGGGCTTTTGGGGAACTGGACTGCTCTCTCGTCGAGATCAACCCGTTGGTTCAGACCCGTGGGGGCGCTTTCGTGGCGCTCGACGCCAAGATGAACTTTGACAACAATGCCCTTTACCGCCAACCGGAGATCGCCACTCTCAGAGATCTGGACGAGGAGGACCCCAAAGAGGTCGAGGCCTCAGAATTCGGCCTATCTTACATATCCTTGGAGGGGAATATCGGTTGCATGGTTAACGGCGCCGGACTGGCGATGGCAACCATGGATATCATCAAACTTCACGGTGGCGAGCCGGCCAATTTTCTTGATGTCGGCGGTGGGGCCACGAGGGAAAAAGTCACCGAGGCGTTCAAGATCCTGCTGTCCGACCGGCGAGTGGAGGGCGTATTGGTCAACATCTTTGGCGGCATCATGCGCTGCGACGTCATCGCACAGGGGGTCGTGGAGGCGGCCCGAGAGATCCATATTCAGGTTCCTTTAGTGGTTCGCCTGCAAGGGACCAACGTGGAGTTGGGACAAAAAATCCTCGCCGACTCGGGTCTTTCCATCATCCCGGCCGAGACCATGGCCGAAGCGGCAGAGAAGATAGTAAAGGCAGTTAAAGAAGGCGAGAGGCGTGAGGCGTGAGGAAAAAACTGTTGCCGGTTGCCTCATGCCTATTGCCTGATTTGAGAAGATGGCGATACTGGTTAACAAAAACA
>JACPFH010000400.1 GCA_016183075.1 Deltaproteobacteria bacterium
ATTTACGTGGAGAAGCTCGGTACCCGCTGGACTACCACCCGAAACATGATCAAACCGTATCCAGCTCAGCTCTATACCCAGGCAGGGATCGAAGCCGCGCTTCGGCTTTATCGCAGCGGTGTTCGCGCCGACAGAGTGCGAAGGCTAACTCTCTACGGTCACCGAAACGTCTGCGGCGGCGTGCAAGGCTCGCCGGAGGCGTTTGCGCCCACAAGCCAGGAGGCGGCGGACCACAGCACCCCTTATGTCGTGGCGATGGCTCTCCTACGGGGGAGGCTGACGCCTCAAGAGTATGGCGGGTCACCTTGGGAAAAGTCCGAGGTGAAGGCTGTGATGTCAAAGATAGAGCTGGTTAGGGACCCTGAAAGGGACAAGGCCCTGGACACAGAGGGGATTCTCGGGGTGCGACTCGTGGTAGAACTCGCCGACGGCCGCGTGGAGGAAACAGTGGTTCACCAGCCCAAAGGCCACCCGGATGCTCCCTTGAGCGACGCGGAGCTGCTGGAAAAAATGACCTCCCTGTTGGAAGGTGTGGTCTCCACCGATACGTCTCGGCGATTGTTGGACATCTGCAATCGCATGTCGACCTCTGAGGACGTGAGCCGTCAATTCTCAAATCGTTACGCCTCTAGCTTACGCCGGATTCCGGGAAAATGTTGGATTGCAAGATCGGCCCTGAACCTTCCCTGAGTCCCCGCTAATTGTCTTCAATAGCTCCTCTTCCAACAGGCCAAACTTGCTTGCATAAGCAGGTCGCCTTTGTGATAGAGTACTGCTTCGCAAAGGAAAAGGGATGCCTGAGCTGCTAAAGGATCTTGCCGGGATGGCGGATGGGGTCATCGCCGTTGAAGGCGACCAGAGGATTCTCCTGTGGAATCGGGCAGCCGAGAAGTTGCTGGGAGTGAGCGCCAAGGAAGCCCTAGGCCGATACTGCTACGAACTGATGCACGGCCGCAATGAGCTGGGAGCGCTCTTATGCCGTCAGGCCTGCCGTACAATGGCCCTAGCGAAGAAGGGGAAGCCAATACCCAGCACGGACATGCTTACCTTAACAAAAGCAGGCCGGCAGCTATGGCTCAACGTGAGCCACTTTGTCACCCGCAGTACGAGCAATCGGGTCGCCCTCATACATATCTTCCGGGATATCAGCCTCCAGAAAGCGATGGAGCACCTTATCCGCCAGCTCTCTACCACCCTGGCTGGCCTTGGCTCCCAGGTATCAGCCGGCGGACGCGCGCCCGATCCGGAGGCGGGACTTACGCCCCGGGAGCAACAGGTCCTGAAGCTGCTGGCCGGAGGCGTTAGCACATTGTCCATGGCCGAGCGGCTTCACATCAGCAGGTCTACCGTTAGAAACCACATACAGCATATTCTTTCGAAGCTTGGCACTCACAGCCGCCTCGAAGCCGTGGCCCTCGGGGTTCGCCACCAACTCTTTTAGCCCCAATCTGACCTGCTCTCTCACTGCCGCGCCCTGCCACCCATTCCCCTGGTCACTTTGTAATGCAAGTGCACTACAAAAATGAATCATTCGCATTATTGCATCCCCTATTCCTCTTCCTTACCCTGAAGCCGTCACGGCCAAGATAAGGTCGCCCTTTTTATTAAGTCAACATGAGGGCAAACATAATCACCAGAAGGAATTAAGAAAAACGAGTAGAAAACATTTGCTTTTATCGGAGCCCAATAAAGCAGCAGAAAACGGAAAGGAGGAGTTACAATGGTCCAAGCAAAAATGAGGTCGGTAACTGCTCTAGCACTCGGAGCATTCCTCGGACTGATGCCAACAGTGACAGCGGCAGAGACGAAAAGCCGCACCTGTGAAGGCAACCCTGGACATACTCTTCAGCATTTCCTTGACGAGCTTAACCCGGGAGACACGCTTTTGGTTAGCGGCACCTGCAATGAGAATGTCGTCATCGGGGAGGGCCGGCGCAATATCACCATAGACGGCCAGGGCTCGGCGACGATCAATGGCAGTGGAGATCCGAGCCGCGCGACTGTCCTGGTCCGAGGCAGAGGGATTACCATCAAAGGCTTTAACATCATCGGAGGCAGGTGGGGCATCGATGTGTTCAGGGGGGGAACGGCGACTATTGACGGCAATGCCATCCAGAGTGCCGCAGTTACTGGTATTATCGTGGTCAACGGTAGCTTTGCGCAAATCCTTAACAATACGGTTAGCGGAAACGGTGTGAATGGAATTGCTGTCTCGGAGAACTCTTCGGCCGACATTGGATTTGCCGGCGACTTCGCCACGGCCGCAAGCCCCAACACAATCACGAACAATGGGCAGCACGGAATATGGGTCGGCGACGCCTCGCATGCTGAGATCGAAAGCAATACGATAACCGGCAACACAGAGCACGGAATTGTCATTGAAAGCAGCTCGTCTGCGCGAATCGGTGTCCGCAGCGGCGCGCCTGGGACCTTCGCAGGCGCCAACACGATTCAGCAAAATGGTCGCCGCGGGGTTGTTGTGACCCGTTCCGCCAGCGCCGGAATCGTGGGAAACGACATCAGCAACAATATGGAGGATGGAGTCGGTGTCTTTAGGGCTGCCCATGCTGACATTGCCAATAATAAAATCAACGGAAACCAGGGGAACGGCATCTACCTCACCCAAAATTCCAGCGTGAATCTCGGCAACGATAGCGGGAGCAACCCCGAAGACCAGCCGAATCAGACGACGACTCTTAATACCGGCGTCGGCATCAGGTGTGTAACCGGGGGCGTTGCTGAAGGTCGCTTGGGAAGTCTCAATGGCATCAGCGGGGCGAAAAGCTTCGGGACGACTCTAACCATCAATGTCACTCCCAGTGCTCCCCCTGATGGTAGCTGGGGTCCGGTGGATGATGTTGAGGACGGTAACCCCACCACTCCAGACACCACCCGGCTTACGGTCACTGGTACTGGCCAGGTTCGGATCAACAGCCAAGGCTGCATTGATAGCCTAAACCCGTAACCTTCTGTTGGGGACGGGGTTTCATCCCCGTCCCCTCGCCTGTTGCCTAGGACCGTGGCTGCTTGCCACAGGCTTCTCTCCGTTCTTGGCTCAACTTCCAGTCCTCTCAGTGTAAAAACCATCAATACAAAAGCTCGGCTGGCAGAGAACCAGTCCAGGCGATGATGCGGGATCAAAGATG
>JACPFH010000401.1 GCA_016183075.1 Deltaproteobacteria bacterium
ACGGAAGCGCCTTCCGTTGATCGTTTGTGGCGCAGACCCGTCGTTTGCGTGTTTTATATTCATGGTAAAATAGATCGTGGCACTAGTCGATCAAGCCAAGGCCAAAGTGAGGGAGTGGACCGAGAAACACCGGCACGCCGCTCTCTACGATGAGGAAAGCTCCACGCTTCTCGATGTGACCTCGGGAAAGGGCGTCCGCCTCCCGTGGCAAGAATTCAAAGACTTTGAGGAGAAAATACACTCGGAGACTCGCGATATCTATCTGGTGCTGCTATTCCAGAGCGGCCATCGGATCGCCTTGGCCGATCCCGGCGGCATCGCCTTTCCTCCCTCGGAGGTCAATACCGGCCCGGTCAAAGATCTTCCACCCGTCGTTTGCCTCAAGGATTTTCGCACTTTGAAGCAGCGCATCGACCATTACCTTTATGCTCATCGCGAGGAAGCGCCCCCTGGGGAGTGCCTGGATCTGCTTATGATCTGCATCGCGATCCTCGATGGAGCGCGCGCGATCGGGTTCCACGTGCATGACCTGGAAGAGGAACTGGACAAGTCGCTGCGCGAGCTCGAGCGGCGGACTTCTTAATCAAGGAAGCCGCGATGAAGTTCAGAATCACCCAAATCGAAGACTACGAGCCGCTTGTCGGCGCCGAGACGATAGAGCGCATTCGCCGGAAGTCCAACCCCCTTCGAGGCCTCCGTGTCGTCAATATTAACTCAACCTTGTACGGCGGCGGGGTGGCAGAGGTACTCTCGTCGCTTACCCTTTTGATGAACAGCCTGGGAATCAGAGCAGGGTGGAGGGTCATTCAAGGCACGCCCGACTTCTTCACTATCACAAAGAAGATGCACAATGCCTTGCAAGGGGGGGAGATCCAGCTCAGCGATATGAAGAAGCGGATCTACGAAGAGGTGATCTTTGAGAACTCCGTCCGGAGCCACCTGGAGGATCACGACGTGGTGATCGTGCACGATCCACAACCGATCCCGATGATCGACCATTATCCAAAGAGAAAAGGACCTTGGATCTGGCGCTGCCACATCGACCTGTCTGCGCCCCATAAAGAGACCTGGGAGTACCTGCTTCCGTTCGTGGAAAGATATGACGCGGTGATTTTTAGCAGCAAGGAATATGCTCAAAAGATCAATACGCCGCAGTTGTTTTTCATGCCGGCGATTAACCCCTTCAACATCAAGAATAAGGAACTGAGAAAGGACGAAATCGACGAGCGGCTCGCCCATTACCAGATTCCGGGAGACCTGCCCCTGGTGGTGCAGATCTCCCGCTTCGATCGTTGGAAAGATCCGCAAGGAGTCATCGAGGCCTTCAAGCTCGCCAAAAAGGAAGTGGACTGCCGACTGGTCTTGCTCGGTAACTTTGCCACCGATGACCCGGAAGGCGCAGAAATCTACGAATCCCTGATGCGGAGCCGGGAAGACCGCATTCTCGTGCTGCCTTGCGGCGACGACACCGCGCTGGTCAATAGCCTCCAGCGTCGCGCGGCGGTTGTGTTGCAGAATTCGATACGGGAAGGGTTCGGGCTTACGGTAGCCGAAGCCATGTGGAAAGGGACACCGGTGATCGGCGGGAATGTTGGCGGGATTCGCTACCAGATCGAGGACGGTGTCAACGGTTTTCTGGTGTCAAGCATTGAGGAGGCGGCGGAGAGGATTGTCCGGCTGGTCAAAGATCAGAGCCTGCGGAAGCGCATGGGGCAAAAGGCAAGGCAGAAGGTGCGGGAGGGTTTTCTATTGACCCGCTATCTGGAGCAGTACCTGGATCTCTTCAATTCTTTCGAGACCGTCTTCCGTCTCAAAGACTATCCTGGAGCGCGCCTCGGCGCATGATTCGCATGGAGACCGGTTCCCGGTAAACACCCGGTGCTGCGCCGCGCATTCAAGGGCAAAAAATTTCTCAAGCTCGGTTGTGATCACCGCACGCAGAGTATATCGTGATTGTAGGTGAAAAAAATTTTTTACTGTTTGAGGTGCATGAAAACATTCCCAACCCTTGTCCTGGCCGGCGTTGCAATTCTCGGCGCTCTTTTTACCATCACCGACATTTCCGCCCAAACAGAAAAGGGGGACAAAGTGATCAAGGACGGTTCGGTAGTTAGCTTCGAATACACGCTTTCCGATGAAAAGGGGGAGGTTATCGAATCCAACAAAGGCAAAAAACCGATGACCTACACGCACGGCGAGAGTCAAATCATCCCCGGCCTGGAGAAAGAGCTTAGCGGCATGTCCGAAGGAGCGGAGAAAAATATCCGTGTAAAGCCGGAAGACGCCTATGGTCCCGTGAATCCCCAGGCCTTTCAGGAGGTACCTCGAGAGAAGCTTCCCGCCGAGGCGCAAAAGGTGGGAGCCGCTCTCATGGCGCGGAGCCCGCAAGGTCAGCCTTTCCCCGTCCGCGTGCATGAGGTCAAGGAAAAAACCGTCGTCCTGGATCTCAATCATCCTTTAGCGGGAAAGACACTGACATTCGACGTCAAAATCTTAAACGTGCAGCAGGCTGAAGCGGCGAAGTAGAAACGCTTCAGCGACCAGACCTACTACTTGGCCCATAACCCTCCGATGATCGAGTTCGCAATATCAATCGCTATCGGACTGCTCGCATATTGGCTCCTTATCCTCAGGCCGGGACGGTTCAACTTCTGGAGGCTGGTGGCAAAATACCCGGACGCCGCATACGACCACTTCAAGGCCGACAACTGCTGGAGAATTTTCGAAAATCGGCTGCCGAAAAACTACCGCGAGACGCTGCCGAAGGCGCGGTGGGCCGGTCCTTTTCGTGTTACCGTACCAAAGCTCGGTGGCAAGTCGGTCTACATATTTGGCAGGCGTATGGACTATGCCCCTTCGCAGGATGAGTTCCTAAGCCGGTTTGGCCACGGCACATAATAATCAAAAAGGCGCCGCGGCCCGCAGCCGAATCGGCGGCGGCTTGCACGGCCCGTCATTTCTTTGTACACTTTTTTGTTAGGGAGGTTCGCGATGGAACGGTACTTAACCACGAGCGAAGCGAGGCAGAAGTTCTTACGTCTGGTTGACGAGGTTGAGGAGGGCGACCAGGTCATCATCACGAAGCGAGGGGTACCCAAAGCCGTCATCCTCAATTTTGAGCAATTACAAACCTTGAAGGCTGTGGCCCGGCTGTGGCAAGACCCGGAGGCGCTCAGAGCCATGCGTTCGGCATTGGATGACGTAAAGGCAGGCAGAACGTTAAAGTTTTCAGGAACACCGAACGTAAGCAAGATCCTGGCCGCTGCTCGCAAGAAGGGCCTCTTGCGTGGCTGATTATATCCTCAGCCACCAATTCCTTGAAGACTTGGCCGCGTTTGAAAAATCAGCAAGTGCTCGCGATCTGAAAAGTCTTGAAGAGACTTTGGCTGCCATCATTCAAAATCCCAATGTACCTGGCCGGGTGCCGAGCTTCTACGATCCCTCTTTGCCGAGCTATCTTTATCGCTCCGGCAGTCTTCTCATCCATTACCGCACGCCGCGACCCGGAGTCGTCGAGTTTCTAAACCTCTTCTGGCCAAAGATTTAGCGTGGGGTCGAGTTTTGGCAAGAGGGATTTGACGAAATTCAGAGGCTCGTCAGAAAGGTAGAGAATCCAGTCGAACAAATCGGCTAGTAAGGAACTGCCTAATCAATCATTTTAAAAGCCGGCGGCAGGACTTCGTCCACCCCTTTTCCCGTCCAGTGCCATTTGGGAACGCTGGCCCAGACCTCTTCACCCTTGGCCTGAACCTTATCGAGCAATTCGCCTTCGTTAATCCGCAGGTACCTGCCGTTATCGACGAGAACCTCTCCATCCACGATTACCGTTCGCACGTCCCGGCTCACGGCGGTTTCCACCAGGGCTTTGATCGGGTCGCGTACGGCGCCAAAGGCGATGTCTCTGAGATTGACGACCGCGATGTCAGCCTTCGCCCCCTTTTGCAGGCGTCCGATGTCCTCTCTTCCGACCATCTTCGCTCCGCCGAGAGTCGCAGCGTTGAAGACATCTCGCGGATGGCCGGCGATGAAGCTTTTTTCCGCCACGCGAGAGCAGAGCGCGGCGTAGCGCATGTCGGAGATAATGTCCTTGGGAAAGGTGTCCGTGCCTATGCCGATATTGATGCCCGCCTTGAGGTAGCGGTCAAATGATTCCATCGTGATGCCAAGCTTCAGGTACTTGAGCGGGCTATGAGCCACAGAAGCGCCGCAGTCCGCGATGATCTTGAGATCGTCGCCGTAGGGATAGGAAAGCCAGCTATGGCCGGTGATAAAGATGCAGTGGGAAAGCGAGACCTCCGGGTCGAGAAAGCCGATTTTACGGAGCATCTCAATCGGCGTACAGCGGTCGCGCTTCATGACCGTATGGAACTCGAAGAGGTTAATGGTCGCATGGATCTGGACTCGCACTCCTACATCTTGAGCGGCTTTTCGAGTCTCCATGAGAAGCTCCGGCGTGCAGGAATCCACATGGCCCGGAAAGAGCATCGTGCCCATACGCCCTGTGCACGCGCCGTTGAACTTCTTCGCAAAGGCGATCGCTCGTCTCA
This sequence comes from Deltaproteobacteria bacterium, assembly GCA_016183075.1. Classification (GTDB taxonomy): domain Bacteria; phylum Desulfobacterota; class Binatia; order UBA9968; family UBA9968; genus 2-12-FULL-57-22. Next base: position 4,548 of record JACPFH010000401.1, read on the forward strand.
GTCCTTCCTTTCCCCGTTCGTCGTCCCAGTCGTACTCCAGGCGCCCTTCGCGGTCATGATAAAAATTGACGTTTTTATAGCTCGGTCCCGTGTAGCAGCGAATGCCGACCTGGTCGACCATCTCGACGTAAGCTTCCGGGTTGCCTCCGGGACCGCCGATCTCAAGCGTGGTCGTGACGCCGCTCTTCAACAGGTGGATCAGAGAGAAGCGCTGGCCCACGTCGATATCCTTCAGGTGAGCGTGCTTCTCCCCCTCTCGCGTCGGGGCGCCGTGCGCCAGGTAATTGGAGGCGAAATAGTCGAGTTTTCCCGGCTCGTTCAGAAGATAGTCGCCGGCATTGATGCCGGAGTGAAAATGGGTATCGATGAAGCCGGGAGAGACGAGGCAGCCGCTGGCTTCGATCTTTTTGTCCACAGGCCCGGTGTATTGTTTGCCTACGTGGGCAATCCGGTCGTTCTCGAAGACCACCACGCCATCCCGGATAACTTCATGCTCTTTTCCGTCAAAGCCGACGACATACCCGCCCTGGATGAGTGTTTTCATGCTATCCCTCTGCTGCGTCTGTTGCCTTGTGGTGGCGGCCTACTCTAGGCCAGGGACTCGAGCAGCTTCCCATAACCTGTGATCTTCTCCCGAATCCCCAGAGACTTGAGACCGAACCAGGCCATGGACTGGATACTGGATACGGCCACGGCGCCGGTGTCCTGTTCGATGGCCTTGAGGTTTCTTACCACGGCCCAGCGAGCGCACGGGAGATAAATTCCCTGGATCCCCGTCGCCGAGCGGAACGCTTCCAGTGCGAGCCGGTAGGAGACGTCAAAAGGGACCCGCGTCAGCTCAACGTTCTTGACGATCGCCAAGCCCTTTATGGCCGCGACCTCGAAGCCGTTTCCCTCCAGGAATTTTTTGAGAATCAAATTCCTCTCTTCGGTGTACGGGCTGGCAATGGCGATACGCGTTGCCCCCAGCGCCCTGAGCCCGTCCATGGCGGCGGTGACCGTTGTGCTAGCGGGCCGCCCCGTAAGTTCCCGGATCTCGGCGATGATCCTCTGGTCACTGCCGACCCCCTTCAACGCGATGATCGGGTCGCCGCCGGCGATAATAGCACCGGCGTCCTCCTCGGCGAGCTTTTTCGCGCCATCCACAAGCAGTCCGGCAGCGCGCTCGAACTCCGAGACCACGAGCTGCTGGACGTTGAGCGTGACCGTCACCGTGATAACCCCTTGCGGTAGAACCTGCTCGAACTCGTAGGCTCCCGTGTCGTAGATGGCGGGGCACACGTGGCCGATCTTTCCGCGCCAGCCGTAGTACATGGAATTCCCCTCTGCTATGGACCGTACAGTCTGTGGATGAATCCGCTCTCTTCGAACTCCTTTACAAACCGGGGCTCGATGAAGCGAGCCGGATCAGCCTGTTTGGCCTTGGGCTCCCGCGCGGCCAGGTTTTCCAGAATCGGGCGGATAGCGGCGACAGTCGGTGTCGGCACGCGCGGGACGTACTTGTGGGCGTAGATCTCGTAGGCGTACTCGGCCGGCTCGCGATCCTGCAGGCGGGCGTATCTCTGCATCACCTCGACACTCAGCGTCCTGTTTCGCTTGAAGGTGGCGATTCCTTCCAGGTGCGCCTTGATGAAGCTGCGCACGGTTTCGGACCGGGCGTTCACATAAGCGCGCGATGCGGCCACGCCGTTGTAGCAGAAATCCAGACCGGTCTCTGCCAGATCGATGAGTTCCCTAAGGCCCAGTTTGCGCGCCTGGAAGGCCTGAACGTCGGTGAGGATGCCGCTATCTATGCTCCCTTTAGCGAGAGCCGCATAGGTTTCCGGGGTCCCTCCGAGCTGGAGCAGCGCGACGTCCTTTTCCGGCCTGAGCCCCCACTTCTCGAGAATATAGCGGGCAGCGAAGTCGGCCAGAGAGCCGAAGCGCGTGATCCCCATCTTCTTCCCTTTCAGGTCCTGGGGTCCTTGGATCCGGCTGGATGCGACGACGCGAAAGGCCAGGACGTTCATGGTGCAGGTGAGCATAATCTGGTCGGCCCCGGCCAGGGAGGCCTGAACGGCGGAGGGACCACCCGTGATCGCGAGATCCAGTTCTCCGGCGATCATGGCCTGGGCCACCTGCGTTCCGCTGCGAACAAAGATCATCTGGACATTGAGGCCGTTCTTCTCGAAGTGACCGGCCTCTTTGGCGACCCAGAAGGGGACCTGAGGGCCTCCTATGGCGCTGTAGGCGACTCGCACGGGACGCAACAGTTGAGCCTCGGCCGGGGAAACCCCGAGGGCAGCGAGAAGCACCAGAAAGATCCTCGGGGCAAAGATTGTGATCCGTAATCTCACAATGCTACTTCGTGAAGCCAAGGATCTTGCCGTATTGCGCCGCGAGCTTATCGACCATTTCCGCCTGATCTTGCGTCATGTAAACCATCTGATGCTTCTGCGCATATTTATAGACCGTAGTCCCGGGAACAAAAGCGGAGCTCTGCCCGCCGTACTTCTCCCAGACCCCCTGAGCCTCGAGCGTGGTAAGAAATACGGAGAAAAGGTGTCCCACGTTGGGATGGGGGGCGCCCTTCGGGACTCCCGCGTGGTACGCGGGAGATATGACGGGCTCGACCCCTTCGGCAAACACGATGGGCGCGCCGGTCTTTTTCGCCCGGTGAACAAAGCTATCGGTTATTGTCACCGTCACCAGGATCTCCCCTACCTGCAGCCGGGTATAAATCTGGCCGAGCAACCCGAGGTTCAGATCCTGCTTGACCAGGGCCCTCACGTAGTCGGTGGTTTTCTTCTCACCCCAGGGTCCCGCCGCTAGCCGTGAGAAATGATGCGCGGCGTTAGTCATTCCCAGCTTGCCTTTCCATTTCGGGTCCAGGAGGTCGTCCCAGCTCTTGGGCGCGTCTTTGGGAGCCAGGATCTTGTTGTTGTAAGCGGGGAGAACGATCTGGTTGGCAAAGGAGATCGTGCCGCTGTCGTAGTGGATGAGTCTCGAATCGATCCCAAGCGCTTTAAAGTCAAGGGTCTGGTGGAGCTTCCTGACCCACAGCGTGGCATGGTGCGCGTCGGTTACGACCATAACGTCCCAATCCGGCGCCACGCCCGTGGCAGCGCGGGCTACCACCCTCGCCACATCGCCGGGCATATCTCCCGCGGGGCTGTAATTCAGCTTGATATTGAGGCCGTACTTGCGGTTGAAGGCCTCAGCCAGTGCCTGAGCGCCCTGAGGCGTCAAAGTAGAGGGACCGTAAAACTCGATCGTTCCTTCTTTCCTGGCAGCGGCCACGAGCTCGTTCAGGGTAACGCCCTTCGCCCACGGCGCCCAGCCGAGCACGATGGACAACAACGAAGCCCCGATCAGAAACAATTTTCTCGCGTTCATCTTTCTCCTCTCTGCCGCGCAGTGAACGCGCGGCGAAACGAAATGAATGTCAGCGTTTATAAAGGCGGTCGATAAATCCCGCATCGTCTATCTTCTTCACGAAACTGGAGTCAACGAAGTCTTCCGGCCTCGAAGCCTTGGCCTTGGGGTTTTTCTTGCCCAGTTCGTCCAGTATGGTTTGTACGCCGGCAAGCGTGGGATACGGCTTTTCGGGCACCACCTTGAGCGCGATCTCCCTGTAGGTCTCCTCCAGCGCTTCTCGGTCGTCCGTCTTCAAGTACTTTCCCACGATCTTGATGCTCGCTTCCTTTTCTTTCTTATAGAAATGAATTCCCTCGGTCAGCGCCTGGATGACGGACGTGACAACTTCGGGATTCCTCTTGAGGTAGCTCCGGGATGCCAGCAAGGCAGTCAACTGAAAGGGGATATTCAGCTCCGCCATGTCGATCAGGGTATTGAATCCCAACTTCCTTGAGGTGAGGGTAAAAGGAGGAGTGATGATGGTTCCTTGAACGTTCCTGGACTGCAGCGCCGCAAAGCGCGCTGTCTGCGCGCCGATTTGAAGAAGGGTGACGTCCTTCTCCGCATTCAGTCCAACTTTAGCCAGGGCCATCCGCACTCCGAGATCCGTAGCGCTGCCGAAACGGCTGACGGCGATCTTTCCACCCGCGAGCTGGTTGACTTTTTTGATTTCCGGCAAGGAAACGAGGCTATAGGGGAAAGTATTCAAGAAACTCGCGATGATCATGACATCCACGCCGGAAAGTCTGGCCGCGACCGACGATGATCCATCTGCGACCGCCATCGCCACATCGCCGCCCACCATGGCCTGGATTCCGAGCGAGCCCCCGGCGGTAAAGATCAGCGAAACGTCCAAGTTATGTTTTTTAAGAAAGCCCGCGTCCTGAGCGATGATCAGGACCGCCTGATACGGGCTCGTCGCCGTGTACGCGATGTTCAACTTCTTCGCTTGGGCCCCGGCGTTTGCGATGAAGCCGAAAACGAAAAGGAGAGTAAGTAAAACGCCAACCACCCGCCCGCTGTCGTTCATTTTTTTCCTCCCCACCGACCGAACTTTCAAGGTGCCGGACCGCAATCGAAAGCGCCCGGGGGCGACCGGACGTGGCCTGGATCACTATTTCGGTCGGAGAGTATCCGATACCGGCCAGTGATGTCAATGCAGGATCGATTCTACAGGTGCACTGACCACGCGGGAGTGGACGACTACACTACGGATCCGACCGGTAACGCCGGAGATCGGATCTCGTGCGGGGTGATCACGCAGGTCGCGCCGAAGAGAAAATAAAAGCCGGCAAACGGCGCTATGCCCCGCAATCCGTGAGGATACTGCGGTCTATTTTCCCCAGAGCTGTTTGTAAAATCCCGACGTTTCCAGCTCCCTTACGTAGCGATCGTCGTAGAAGCTCTCCGGGTCGGCACTGGTAGCTTTGGGATTTCTCGGCGCTACTTGACGTAAGACTTCCTGGATTCCCTCGCGGCTGTTGTAAGGAATCTTCTCCACGTAATCCAGAGCATACTGGTAAACGGCATCGATGACCTTGGGATCCGTGGCGCGGGCGAATTTTCGGATCGCCCGGCGCGCGAGTTCCGAATCGGCGTGCAGGCGGTAGACGCCTTCGGAATAAGCCTTCAGGAAGCGCCGCACGAGATCCTCATTGGCATTGATAAAAAATCGGCGCGCCATCCAGGCGTCGTGGGGGAAATAGATGCCGGCTTTGCCCATGTTCATCAAAACCCGCGCTCCCGCCTCCTGGGCCCTGAGATTCGTCGGGCTGGAAAAGGGAGCGGCCACGATCGAGCGTGCCTTCAGAGCGGCCGCGGCGGCAAAAAGATCGCCTGTCTGAATGATCGTCACA
>JACPFH010000411.1 GCA_016183075.1 Deltaproteobacteria bacterium
CTATCAGCCAGCGCTGCTGTTGCGCGGCTCCGCCGGAGAGGTTCTGCTGGCGGCGACGACGTCGGTGATCGGAACTATTGCGCTGGCCGGGGCGATGTCGGGCTATTTCTTCGGTTCGGTTTTTCGCTGGCAACGCATTCTGCTCGGGGTCGGCTCTGTCACGCTGATCTATCCCGGATGGAAGACCGATCTCATCGGGCTCTTCCTCGTGGCCATCGTGCTGGCGGGAACCAAGCTGGCCAGCATCGTCGCGCGGCGGAACGAAATTCCGGGAGCCGAAAAAAGCGCGACTTACCGCGATCCCCCTACCCGCTTCTGAGCCTGACTGTAGGATGAATTGAAGGTTCGACCCTGAGGTCTCGACCGTGAGGCTCGACCGAACGGCTGATCTCGAAAGATGATCTCTTTTGTCGCTGTATCTCTTTCCGCTGGGGCCTCGGATTCCTCCCATAGACCTACGTGTTTAAGGATTTTTTTTAATGACCTCCGGCTGCTCGATGAAACCGACGATGCCTATCTTTCCCTGGCAGTTGGGACAGGGCAAGGCTATGACAACAGTCTCTACTAAAGATCTCAGCCTTGCTGGCGGCGCAGGAAGGCTTTCGGTGTGAGGACGGGCACCCGCGTCCGGCGGAGGAAGTCCTTGGTGTTCCACGTGCCTCGACAGCGTAACTTTCTGCTTCTCTGAGCAGCACAGCATCCCCAAAAGTCATTTTCTTCAATACGTTTTCCGCGACCTGGGTGAAAAAGCTCAGCCACCATGAGCCTGCGTCGTTGCCAGGCAGGCCAAACACGTCGAGCACACGAACCGGATAACAGGTGCTAAATCGAACAAGCCACGTTTCTAGCTCAGCCGCTGAGAGGCGAAACGAGGCAGCGCCACAGATTTCTACTAGGGTGAACGCCGAGATCGCCGCCTCGAAGGAGTCCAGCCGCTCAACGAATAGCTTGTTCTGAGGGTACAGGGCATCGCGAGGGAAAAACCGGTCAAGGATGAAGATATTGCTATCGACCAAGACCATAGCGATCGCCCTTGATAAAGCGATCCATTTCTCGCCACGACTTAAACGGAAGAGATCGGCGTATCTTGCGCGTGATCTTGTCAAATTCCCTCTGGGCTTGTTCCGGGGTTTCCTTGGCCAATTCAGCATGTTTGGCCAGGAGCGTTCGTGTGAGGGCGTCAAAAGCGGTGGTGGGATACTTTTCTTCCCCCTTTAAGTCTTTCTGTTCAAAGGGCTTGAGGGTAGCCACCGGCCTCCCCCGCCGCGTCACCACAACCGGCTTTCCCTTCTCCGCTTCCCGGATTAACGCCGTAGTCTGGTTCTTGAGCTCCCTAACCGTAGCAAATTTCGGCACGGGCTTTCCTCCAGCTTGTGGCCACAAAGATAGCAACAACTAATCCGAGCGTCAACTGGGCAAGCTCGTCCAGGCCGCCGGCCGAGATCACATTTCCATGGCAGGGCGAAGGCCGGTTTTTTTGTAGAGGAAATAGTCTTTCAGGATGCGCGCGTGGTCGAAGACGATCGGAGCGGGAAGATTAACTTCGGTAAAGACAAGCGCCCTTCGGGCGTCGTCGGCGCCTCGGGGATTGCCCCTTGCTGTCGCTATAAAGACCGTGGACACCGTGTGGTGGCGGGGATCGCGCCTCGGATCGGAGTAGGTATAGAACTGCTCTGAAAGCGTTACGTCCAAGGAAGTTTCCTCCTTGGCTTCTCGTATCGCCGCCTGCTCCAGACTCTCGCCGTAATCCACGAAGCCTCCGGGCAAAGCCCAACCGTGCGGGGGATTTTTCCTTTCGATAAGGACGATTCCTTGGTCCTCGACCTCAATGAGGATATCGACCGTCAAAAAGGGATTTCGCCTTTCATGCTCCATATTTCCGCCTTCGCCCTTTATCCTTCATCCTTTTTTTCCCCCCTTCCTTGACTCTGCCCTGAACTCTAGGTAAGAAGAATGACACGCTTTGCAGCGGGGTGGAGCAGCCTGGTGGCTCGCAATGCTCATA
>JACPFH010000412.1 GCA_016183075.1 Deltaproteobacteria bacterium
AGTGACGGCGTCTTCTCCGGCCGTCGAGACAAAAGCCCAGGGAGGAGCAGTCGCCTTCTGGGCCTTGATGGCCTTCACGTTCATCCTGCTCGTCTCGCCTCAGAGCTTCTTTCCTGTGCTGGAACCTTTTCGCCTTGCGCTCGTGAGCGCCGCGTTCGCCGCCGGCGCTTACCTCTTGGAGAGGTTTTTTCGCCGCGAGGCTATAGGCCTGCTCACGCGGGAGATGGCCATCGTAGCCGGCCTGGTTGCCCTGGCGATTCTGACAGTTCCGTTCTCGTACTGGCCCGGCGGAAGCGTCTCGGTCCTTTTTGACATATATCTTAAAACTCTCGTGGTCTTCTGGCTCCTTGGCAATACGGTGAACACGCTCGATAGGCTCCGCAAGGTTGCCTGGGGACTCAGCCTGATGGCCGTCCCTCTGGCCCTTACGGCGGTGAGAAACTCCATCGCCGGAATCTTCATCCGGGAATCGATAGAGGTAAAGCGCATCGACGGCTACGGCGCGTTCCTTACCGGAAACCCGAACGACCTCGCGCTCATGCTCAACCTCATCCTCCCTCTGACGGCGGCTCTTTTTCTGATTCAGAGGCGAACCGGTGGCCGGATCCTTCTTCTCGGTATGATCCTGCTCAACGCGATCGCCGTGATGCTCACGTTCTCCCGCGGCGGCTTTCTCACCCTTGCCGTTCTTTGCCTCTGGGGAATATGGCGGCTAAAGAGCTGGGTCATGCGGCTCGGCGCGATCGCGGCTATGGTCTTTTTCGTCTTTTTCCTCGGGCTTTTTTCTTCGAGCTATACGGAGCGCCTGGGCACCATCGTGGACATCGAGGCGGATCCAACCGACTCCGCCCAATGGCGTTGGAAAGATACCCTGGCCGCCGTGCGCCTTGTCGCGCGCAATCCGATCATCGGCGCCGGAATGGGAATGAACGTCCTGGCTCTGAACCAAGAGGTAGGTGCTTCTCACTGGAACGAGATCCATAATGTCTATCTCGAATATGCGGTCGATCTGGGTCTCCCCGGTCTCTTTCTCTTTACCGCGTTGCTCATCGCCTGCCTCAAGAACGCGAGCTTCGTGCGCAAACGGTGCCAGGGCGTCCCGGGCCTGCGCGAACTTTTCCACCTTGCCGGCGGGATCGAGTTGAGCCTCATCGCCTTTTCCGTGGCGGCGTTGTTTTATCCGGTCGGTTATCAGTTCTATTTCTATTACCTCGCGGGATTGGCTGTGGCGGTCAAGGCGATCTACTTGAATGGCGGGGCGGACCGCTCGCTAGAAAAACAGAGCGGGTTTTTGAGCACAAAGGACAGAATCCAGCCGGGAAGCTACCGGCTACTGAACACTGAATTCTAGGGGCGCATGGAGACAAGTAAAATAAAGCTGCTCGAGTTCATACACCTCTTTTATATCGGCGGGACCGAGAGGCAATTCGTCAATCTGGGGCAGGCTCTTGACGGTTCCAAATTCGAGCTGCACTTTGCCTGCCTGGAGCGAGAAGGCGAATACCTCAAGGAGATCGAGGCCCTGGGCGCCCCGCTTGTCGAGCACAGGATCAGCAGTCTCCTCCATGGCGCAACGCTCAGAGAGCAGCTCAGGTTCGCCCGCTATCTCAAGCAACATCGTATTCAAATCATGCATTCCTATAGCTTCTATCCCAATTTCTTTGCCGTGCCCGCCGCGAGATTGGCCGGGGTCCCCGTCATCATCGCTTCCATCAGGGACACCGGTGTATATCTCACTCCGATGCGCCGGCGAGCGCAGAGAATCGTGTGCCGACTCGCGCACCGCATCGTCGCGAACTCGGAGGCAGTGAAGAGCTGGCTGATCTCGGAAGGATACGATGCCGGCAAGATCGCGGTCATCCGAAACGGCATCGATATCTCGCGCTTCGTCAATGCTCGCCGCGACGGCCGGGTTCACCGGGAGCTTGGAATACCTTCCGAGGCCCCCCTGATCGGCATGATCTGCCGCCTAAAACCGCTCAAAGGGATCGATTACTTTCTGGAGGCGGCGGCGATCGTGCTCCACCGCTTTCCCGACGCGCGCTTCCTGATCGTGGGCGGGGATGGAGACGATCGCGCTTATCGCAGGGAGCTTGAGGGCTACGCGCGCGACCTCGCTCTGGAAGGGCGGGTCTTTTTCATGGAGTTCCGGCTCGATGTGCCCGAGGTTTTGGCGGAGCTGGCGCTTTCGGTTCTACCATCGCTCAGCGAGGGGTTGCCTAATTCTGTCCTGGAGGCGATGGCGGCCGGTGTGCCCGTGGTGGCCACGAGAGTGGGAGGGAATCCCGAAGCCGTAGAGGACGGCGTGAGCGGTCTTCTGGTTCCGCCGCAAGATTCCGCGGCTCTTGCGCGCGCCATGTGCCGCATTCTCCGGGATCCCGAGCTGGCTTCTCGCTTCGGCCAGGTGGGGAGGCGGCGCGTGGCCGAGCAGTTTTCGATCGAGCGCATGACGCGGGCGACAGAAGGGCTTTATCTTGAGCTACTGCAACGCCAGGGCATGCGACAACGGACCGCGTTGCGGGATGCGGAAGCTTCGGGCTTCTAGTGTCGTGTGTCAGGAATTCGACGAAGAAATCTGTGCTCCGTTTGTGTCATTCCCGCGAAAGCGGGAATCCAGAGCTGCTCGAATTCCCTGGATTCCGGCTCTCGCGAGCTGCCGCCCGCTCGGCCGGAATGACGGTCCCAATTAGCCCACGATTTTGTGACACACCACACTGAGCCTTTCAGCCCTCAGCAATCAGCTAAACTAAAAGGGTAGGGAGAGAATCATGGAACAAGCAGGAATGATGATCGAGACCCCGCTTTCGGCTGCGGAGGCCATCGGGTCGAAAGAAAATTCCGCGCCTGGCGGCAAGCCCGGCGGCGCCATCGAGCTATTCTCCACATGCCCAGGCTCCGACGGCGTCCCGAGGGAGCGCTATCTCGAGAGCGTCATCGATGTGGCCCGCTGGAGCGAGGAAGCGGGATGCAAAGGCATCTTGGTCTACACGGACAACTCTCTTTTAGATCCCTGGATCATCTCTCAGATCATCATGCAAAACACCCGGGCCCTCTGTCCGCTCGTCGCCATCCAGCCTATCTACATGCATCCTTACACCGTGGCCAAGATGATTACCTCTTTCGGCTATCTTTATGGCCGGCGCATGTACCTGAATATGGTCGCCGGAGGATTCAAGAACGACCTCATCGCGCTCAACGACACCACGCCCCACGATAAAAGGTATGAGCGCTTGATCGAGTACACCCAGATCATTCAGAAGCTCCTGGAGGGAGGTTCCGCGGTCGACTACGCGGGCGAGTTTTATAAGACCGAGAAGTTAAAGTTGGCGCCTCCTCTACCGCGAGAGCTCTTCCCGGGAATTTTCGTCTCCGGCTCTTCGGATGCGGGTCTCGCTGCGGCAAAGGTCATGGGTGCCACCGCAGTGAAGTATCCCCGACCCCCGAGCGAGGAAGAGCCGCAGAGCGATCATGGTATCCGTTGCGGCATCCGCGTCGGGATTATTGCCCGCGAGGAGGAAGATGAAGCTTGGAAGATCGCGCGCGCTCGCTTTCCTGAGGATCGCAAGGGCCAGTTGACCCACCAGATGGCGATGAAGGTCACCGATTCCGTCTGGCACAAGCAGCTCTCCGAGTCGGGACAACGCGCCGACGGCCCGTACTGGCTGGTCCCTTTTGAGCATTACAAGACCATGTGCCCTTATCTCGTCGGAAGCTATGAGCGTGTGGCGGGGGAATTAGCCAGGTATATCCGGCTCGGATACGCCACGTTCATTCTGGATATCCCACCGAGCCCGGCGGAGCTTTGTCACACCAACATCGCCTTTCAAAAAGCGCTGGAGGAAGCGAGATGGCAGGACTACTGCAAGACTACGTAACCGCTCAAGCCGAAAAAAGGCCCCAGGCGACAGCCGTCGTTCTGAACCAGGACAGGTTGACGTACGGCGAGCTCGACGCGCTTTCCAACCGTCTGGCCGGGATACTTCGAGACGGGGGCTGTAACCCCGGAGATCGAGTTTGCCTGCTGATGCCGAAATCCCCGGCAGCGATCGTGGGCCTGCTGGCTATCTACAAGGCCGATGCCATCTATGTGCCGCTGGACCCGCTGAGTCCGGCGCCGAGGCTGGCGCGCATGGTAGATTCCTGTGAGCCTTGCTGGGTCCTGGCGGCAGGACCGGTCGCGCCCCTGCTCGACGACATCGCGCGCCAAACGAGAGTGCCGCTTTCCGTCGGCTGGTTGGCCCCGGAAAGGGAAGAGGGAGAGACCTTCCGGGCGGAGTTCTCCTGGGCCGACTTGCCCGGCTATCCCGCAGCTCCTCCCGGCTACCGCAATACCCCGCAGGATGCCGCCCACATCCTCTTCACGTCCGGATCGACCGGGACCCCCAAAGGGGTCGTGATCACCCACTCCAATGTGATCCATTTCATAGAGTGGGCGAAGGAATACTTCGGCATGGGCCCTTCGGATCGGGTTTCGGGTCATTTTCCGCTCAACTTTGATCTATCCATGTTTGATATCTTCGGCGCCTTCGCTGCGGGGGCTGAGCTCCACCTGGTTCCCCCGGAAACCAACATCCTTCCTAACAAACTGGCCAAGTTCATTCGGGACTCCGAGCTGGAGCCACATGGCGAAGGTTGATGTCGTGAGGTTCGATGACTTCCCGGCCTTGCGGCAGCTCCTGTGGTGCGGAGAGGTTTTTCCAACTCCCGCCCTGATTTACTGGATGAAGCGCCTCCCCCACGCGCGCTTCACCAACCTCTACGGTCCCACCGAGGCTACCATTGCGAGCAGTTATTACACGGTGCCAAAGTGTCCTGCTGATGAGAGGGCATTGATTCCCATCGGCGTCGCCTGCGCCGGGGAGGAGATGCTCGTTCTGGACGAGGACCTCGCGCCTCCGTCTCGGGGAGAAGTAGGGGATCTCTACATCGGTGGGGTCGGCCTCAGCCCGGGGTACTGGAGGGATCCGGAGAAGACCGAGAAAGTTTTTCTGCCCAACCCGCACAGCCAGGATGCCGCCGACCGCATTTACAAGACCGGCGACCTGGCAAAGATCGGCAAGGATGGTCTGGTCTATTTCCTCGGGCGAGCCGACTCCCAGATCAAGAGCCGGGGTTACCGCGTCGAGCTGGGCGAGATTGAAGCGGCCTTGAGCGCGGTCGACGGTTTGCAGGAGAGCGCCGTGGTGGCTGTCCCTACCAACGGCTTCGAAGGGAACCGCATCTGCTGCGCCTATGTCTCCCTCCCGAACCATGACACGAGCCCCGAGACTCTACGCAAGGCATTGAGCGCGCTATTGCCGGGTTACATGCTGCCGTCCACGTGGATGGCTCTGCAAAGCCTGCCTAGAAATGGCAACGGGAAAATTGATCGGCCGAGACTTGTGGAAGAGTTCAAGCACGATGCATCCCCTGTTCAACGCGGCTCAGAAACGGTCGACCTTCATCCTGAACATTCCCACCCATAGGGACGAGTTCCATCATATCCATATTCCGTTTCACCTAGCGTGCTGACTCAGAAATTCGACGAAAAAATACGCGCTCCGGTTGTGTCATTCCCGCGCAAGCGGGAATCCAGAATTCCTTATATTTCCTGGATTCCGGCTCGCGTCAGCCTAAGGCTGACTTGGCCGGAATGACGTGAGGAAATCTGCGAAGTATTTGAGAGACACCACACTAGCGTGGGAGGCGACGAAATGACAGAACTCCTGCAAGATTGGGTAACCGCCCGAGCGCAAAAAGATCCCGAGGCCGTCGCGGTGGTTCTAAACCAGAAAAAGATGACTTACGGGCAACTGGATCGATTGTCCAATCAGTTGGCCAGGATTCTCAAAGCGGGCGGCTGCAGGCGAGGGGATCGGGTCGGCCTGTTGATGCCGAATTGTCCCGCGGCCGTCGTGGGCCTGCTAGGAATCTATAAGGCCGATGCCATCTATGTGCCGCTGGACCCGTTGAGCCCGGCGGCCCGGCTGAAGAAAATGATGGCTTCCATCGAGAGTCCCTGGATCCTGGCGGCGGGGCCGGTCGGGCCGGTGCTCGACGATCTGTTGAGCGACGAGCGGTTTCGCTTCTCGGTCTCGGTCGGGTGGCTGGAGCCCGAAGGGATTGAGGGAGAAAACTTCAAAACGAAATTCTCGCTTGCCGATTTTGACGCTTACTCCAGTGGGCGATTGGACTATCGCAACCGCCGCCAGGACCCGGCTCATATGTTCTTCACTTCCGGATCTACCGGTACGCCGAAAGGGGTCGTCGTCGCGCACTCGAGCGCGATCGAGTTTACCGAGTGGGCTGTCGACTATTTCGGGATGAATGCGTCGGATCGAAACTCTGGCCATATGGGACTCCACTTTGATGTGTCTATATATGATATGTTCGGGACTTTCGCGACCGGCGCCGAGCTCCATATTGTGCCGCCGGAGCTGAATTTGCTGCCGAACAAGTTAGCAGATTTTATCCGCCGGTCGGAACTCACCCAGTGGTTTTCAGTCCCTTCGATCTTAAACTACACGGCCAAATTCGACGTCGTCAGGCCGGGCGACTTTCCGTCTTTGAAGCGACTGCTCTGGTGCGGCGAAGTCCTGCCGACGCCGGCTCTCATCTATTGGATGAAGCGTTTACCCCACGTTCGTTTCACGAATCTCTACGGTCCCACGGAGACGACGATTCTCAGCACTTATTACACGGTCCCCGCTTGTCCCGAAGACGAGAGGGCGCCGATTCCCATCGGCACTCCTTGCCCGGGCGAAGAGCTGCTCGTGTTGGATGAGAAACTGCAACCGGTGCCTCCGGGTCAAGTTGGGGATATTTATATTCGGGGAGTCGGGTTGAGCCTGGGCTACTGGAGAGACCCGGAAAAAACCCGTGCCGCCTTCTTGCCCAACCCGCAAAGCTCGGATCCTGCGGATCGGATCTACAAGACCGGAGACCTGGGCAAGGTCGGGGAAGACGGCCTGTTCTATTTTCTCGGCCGCAAAGATTACCAGATCAAGTGTCGTGGGTATCGCGTCGAGCTCGGCGAGGTTGAGGCGGCCTTGAATGCCCTCAATCTCTTGCAGGAGTGCGCGGTTGTCGCTATTGCGGCCGATGGTTTTGAGGGAACCAAGATCTGCTGCGGCTATGTGGCCCAGCCAGGCAACGGTGTTTCTCCTCCAGCCCTGCGCACACAACTGGCTAAGGCCCTGCCGTTTTATATGGTCCCGAGCAGGTGGATGGCTCTGGAACAGCTCCCCAGAAACCCCAACGGGAAAATCGACCGGCCGCGATTAGCTGGGGAGTTTGGGCGGAAGGAAGCTCCTGCTTTGAGTTCATGTGATGTCCAAATAGGCTAAAACTCTTGGCGTGTCAAGGAGGAACTAGTGCCATGAGTATGAGATTTGTTTTGCGCGCAAAAATTCATAAGGCGACGGTCACCGACGCCGATTTGAGCTACATCGGCAGCATCACGATCGATGAAGATCTGATGGAGAAAGCCGGCCTTTGGCCGGGGGAGAAGGTGATGGTCGTGAGCAATACTTCCGGCGCCCGCTTGGAAACTTATGTCATTACCGGCGAGCGCGGCTCCGGAGTCATTCATATGAACGGCGCCGCCGCGCACCTCATCAAGAAAGGCGAGGAAATCATCATCATGGGATTCGAGCTGACGGATAAGCCGATACCACCGACGAACATTCTGGTGGATAAAAACAATAAATTCGCTCGCTTTCTTATGGCACTCGCTGAATTCTGGGGCTTCTGGGTTTGTGCTCCCGAAACGCAAGGAATTGTAACATGCGTGATTTAGCTACGCTGTGCAGCCGCATCGCCGTCTTATTCACCGAGCAGGTACACGTAGAGGCCCCGCCGGTAGATGCCGACTTGTTCGAGTCGGGCCTTTTGGATTCGCTGGCCTTTGTCGATTTGTTGTTTTGCTTGGAAGCGGAGCTTGGAATTCACGTCTCCCTCGACGATCTCGAGATGGAGAACTTTCGGTCGATCGCGAAGATCGCGGAATTTGCCGCCGGCAAGATTAAGGCGGCTGCGTAAAGACCCATGGACACCGTTCGAGCCTTCGCGCCCGAGGATATCGGGCAGGTCGCAGACCTGCACAGGCGGGTTTTCCATACCAGCGACCACTTTTCCCAAGCGTTAGAGGACTCCTACCGATGCTATTTTCAAAAGGTCTTCTTAGGCCATCCCTGGTATGATGAGAGGCTGCCTTCTCTCGTCTATGTGGACGGCCGGGGGAAGATCGTTGGCTTTCTGGGCGTGACGCCGCGCCGGATGTTGCTGAACGACCGGCCCATTCAAGCTGTTGTTAGCTCCCAGTTTATCGTCGAGCCTGACAGCCGCTCCACGCTGGCCGCGGTGAAACTTTTAAAGGCCTTCGCCTCCCTTCCGTTCGATCTATCCATAGCCGATGAGGCCAATCATACCTCCCGCAAGCTCTGGGAGAGCCTCGGCGGCTCTACGGCTCTGCTCTACAGCATGTATTGGCTGCGCCCTCTACGACCGAGCGAGTTCGTGATGCGCTCCTTGAGGAAGCGGGGCCTGCCGGCTGTCTTGGCTTTCGGATCGGCTCCTTTTTGTCGTCTCTTTGATTTCATAATGGCCCAGAACCCTCGCGTCCCCTTCCGGGTGGACCCGCCTTCTGTGTCGGGGTCGGAGCTCAGCGGAGAGATTCTGCTTCATTGCCTGTCCGAATTTACTACCGGCTGGTCGCTTCGGCCCGAATACGACGAGCGTTCCGTGAAGTGGCTTTTGGAGCTTCTCGCCGAAAGGAACGGCCGCGGGACTTTTCAAAAGGTGGTCGTTCAAAACGCCGCGCAAGAAATAGTAGGCTGGTATGTCTGGCATCTAACTCGAGAAGGTGTCGGGGAAGTTTTACAAATCGGCGCAAAGAACGGGTGGATCGGCCACGTTCTCGATCACCTCTTTTATTATGCCAGGCAAAGGGGCGCCCTGGCGCTCTCCGGACGACTGGAACCCAAATTTCTCGAGCATTTCTATGACAGGCGCTGCCTGTTTCAAGACCGCGGTTATTGGATGCTCGTTCACTCCAAGAGACCCGAATTGCTGGAGGCCTTTCATCGCGGCGATGCCTTTGTATCGCGGCTGGAAGGCGAGTGGTGCCTCAGCTTCAAGCTGGATTAACGCCTGGAAGAGCGAAGAGGATAAATGACCGTCGACCGTTGACGGTCCAGAATCACGCTTATGGTCGAGGTTATAGAGGATACGGCAGGTTTTGAGAGGCTGAGGGAGGAGTGGAACGAGCTCCTTCAGGCCAGCCGGTCCCCTTGTTTCTTCCTAACCTGGGAATGGCTCTATACCTGGTGGAAGCATCTGGCCGAAGGCAGAAAGCTCCTCATCCTTGCAGCGCGCTCCGGCCGGGAGCTTGTGGCGATAGCGCCACTTTGTATCCGGCCCCCCATGCCTGGCCGGTTATTCCCGTTTCGTCTGTTGGAGTTCCTGGGCACGGGGGCCGTCGGCTCTGATTACCTCGATTTCATCATCAGGCGCGGAAGGGAAGAGGAAGCTTTGCTGGACCTCAGCAAATATCTTGCGGATGGAAAGCTCGTGCTCGAATTGGCGCAGCTCAAGAAAGGTTCCTCGTTTGCCGCAAACGTCGCACAGCAGCTGAGCCGCCGGGACTGGAGTCTCTCGCAGCTAGAGACGGATGTTTGTCCGTTTATTCCTTTGTCGGGACTTTCTTGGGAGGACTATGTCGCGAGCCTCAGCCCTGCGCATCGCTATAACTTCAAGAGGAGGCTCAAGAATCTGACGAAACGGTTCGAGGTCCGGTTTGAGCAGGCTCGCACGGAGGCTGAGTGTGGCGAGGCCCTGGGAGTTCTGATCGCACTTCATGAAAGGCGCTGGCGCAGCCGAGGGCGTCGGGGCGCCTTTCATACTCCCCAGCTCCTCTCTTTTCATGAAGAGGTCAGCCGGAGGGCGTTGGAGCGTGGCTGGCTCAGGCTCTTCGTCCTGCGGCTCGACGGAAAACCCGTAGCATCAGTCTATGATTTCCGGTACGGGCACACCTTTTACTTTTATCAATCGGGTTTCGATCCCAGCTACGAGAAGGAAAGCGTCGGCCTTGTCGCTATGGGACTGACGATCCGGACTGCCATCGAGGAGGGTGCGGAAGAATATGACCTGCTGCACGGAGATGAATCCTACAAGTTGCAGTGGGCTTGCGATAGACGCGAGCTGAGCCGGTTGGAACTCTACCCGCCAAGCACGCGCGGCTTATTTTACAGCCAGGTCATGACATGGGGCCGCGCGTCCAGAAGGGCGGCGCGACGCCTGCTTGGCGACGATCTGGCCGACAGGATCGTCGAAGGAGCGGGAATCGGGTTTTGGCGGGCGTCTTAGGCCGCGGCTCCTTAAGAGGAATTTCTGGGAATGGATCGCACGGCGATAGCTGAAGTTTGCGCCCCAAAGAAAAACGATCGC
>JACPFH010000005.1 GCA_016183075.1 Deltaproteobacteria bacterium
CCCGCGAGGGCTACCAGCAGGTCTTCGCCAAGGGCTTTGTCACCGATTACCCCCTCACCATCCGGCACACAGACGGGAAGTTAACCGACGTTTTGTACAACGCCTCGGTTTATAAGGATGTGCGGGGCGATGTGCTCGGCGTGTTTGCGGCGGCCCGGGATGTAACCGAATCAAAGCGCGTCATGCGCGAGTTCAGCGAGACGAAGAACCTCCTGGATAACATCCTACAGAGCTCCATTAAATACTCTATCATTGGAAAGGACCTTGACCACCGCATCCTCTCTTGGAACGAGGGGGCGCAGCGTAACTACGGATATGCGGCGGAAGCGATTCTCGGCAAGAATTCGGAAATCCTGCACGCACCTGAGGATATAAAATCTGGCGCAGTTGGAAAACTGCTGGCGACCGCCTATGAGAAGGGATTGGCGGAGGGTGAGTTCGTGCGTGTCCGGCAGGATGGTTCCCGCTTCGCAGCGAGTGTCGTCGTCACGCGCCGAAACGATGCTTCAGGCAATCCCATCGGCTATCTGCTTATGAGCAGCGACATCTCGGAAAAAAAGCAGGCAGAGGAACAACTGCGCTCCGCTTCTCAGTACGCGCGCAGTTTAATTGAGGCAAGCCTCGACCCGCTGGTCACCATCAGCCCGGACGGCAAGATCACCGACGTCAATGAGGCCACCATCAAGGTGACCGGCGTCGG
Source organism: Deltaproteobacteria bacterium (assembly GCA_016183075.1). Classification (GTDB taxonomy): domain Bacteria; phylum Desulfobacterota; class Binatia; order UBA9968; family UBA9968; genus 2-12-FULL-57-22. The sequence goes on from JACPFH010000005.1 coordinate 701, forward strand.
CCGGGAAGAGCTGGTCGGAGCAGACTTCTCCATCTATTTCACCGAGCCTGACAAGGCCCGCGAGGGCTACCAGCAGGTCTTCTCCCAAGGCTTTGTCACCGATTACCCCCTCACGATCCGCCACAGGGACGGCTCTCTGACCGACGTCCTCTATAACGCATCGGTTTACAAGGATGCAGGGGGCCATGTCCTGGGGGTGTTTGCCGCGGCCCGGGACATCACCGCCCAAAAGCGCGCCGAGGCGCAGGTCGCTGAACAGCGGGCGAAAGAGCTCGAGCGCTTGGCGGAGCGGTTGGCGGAGCTGGAGCGATTCCAGAAACTCACCGTGGGGCGCGAGCTGAAAATGATTGAACTCAAAAAAGAGATCGAAGAGCTAAAGAAAAAACCTGCTGAAGGAGGTGCGAGATAAACATGACAACCCCTATCGAACCTCTTGCCGGCAGCTTAGAGGAGAAACTCAGAACTCTCGAACACATGCAGCGGGCTACGCTGAACATCCTGGAGGACTTCGACAGCGAAAAGCAGCGGCTGGAACAAGTCCAGCGCGCCAGCTTGAACATTCTCGAAGACTTCGATGCCGAAAAGACAAAGCTCGAGGGAGTGCAGCGCGCGGCCATAAACATTCTTGAGGACTTTGACGAGGAGAAGAGGATGCTGCAAGGGGTGCAGCGCGCTACCCTGAACATCCTGGAAGACTTCAACGCGGAAAAGACTCTCCTGGAGGACAGCCAGCGCGCCCTGCTCAACATTTTGGAGGATATCGATGTAGAGAAGGCCAAGGTCGCGACCGCCAACCAGCAGCTCGAAGCGGCCAACAAAGAGCTCGAAGCCTTCACCTATTCCGTCTCTCACGACTTGCGCGCGCCAGTCCGCCACATGCACGGCTACGCCGATCTGCTTAAGAAAAGCGCCCTCTCAGCCTTGGACGACAAGGGTCGCCATTATCTGGACACAATTTTGGATTCGGCAAAGCAGATGGCGGACTTAATTGACGAACTGCTGGCCTTCTCGCGGTTGGGACAAGCCCAAATGAAGAAGATACAGGTTAATCTGGATGGGCTTGTCCAAGAAGCCGTCAAAACTCTGCGTTCGGACATGGAGGGGCGCAACATCGTCTGGAAAATCGATCCTTTGCCGGAAGTATACGCAGATCCCTTTATGCTTCGCCTTGTCCTGGTCAACTACGTCTCCAACGCTCTGAAATTTACCCGCACTCGACCACAGGCCAAGATTGAGGTCGGGACCAGGGATAACCAGGGAAGCGAGGCTGTGGTCTTTGTCCGCGACAATGGCGTTGGCTTCAATATGCGCTACGCCGATAAGCTGTTCGGCGTATTCCAACGCCTCCACCGTGCTGAGGAGTTTGAAGGGACTGGCATCGGTCTGGCCAATGTCAGACGGATCATCCACCGCCACGGAGGTCGCGCCTGGGCCGAGGGCAAAGTGGATGGCGGCGCGACTTTTTACTTTTCACTGCCTAAGTCCCGGAAAGGAGAATGAATCATGGAGCACCTAAAACGTATCTTACTGGCTGAGGACAGCGCTAAAGACGTAGAGCTTACGCTGTCCGCTTTGGAAGAGAAACACCTCGCCAACAAAGTGGATGTGGTCCGCGACGGGGAAGAGGCCTTGGATTATCTCTACTGCCGAGGACCCTTTCAAAGTCGCCCGGGCGGTAATCCCGCTGTGGTGCTCTTGGACATTAAGATGCCGAAAGTAGACGGCCTTGAGGTGCTGCGGCACATTAAGTCCGATGAGCGCTTAAAGACAATCCCCGTGGTGGTGCTCACCTCCTCGCGCGAAGAACGAGACTTGGCAGAGAGCTATAAGCTCGGGGTGAACGCCTACGTGGTCAAGCCTGTGGATTTCAGCCAGTTTGTTGATGCGGTCAAGGAAGTCGGCGCCTTCTGGGCAGTCATCAACGAGCCGCCGCCGGGAACTTCGAGGTGAACAATTTGGTCCTTACAACGGCACAGAAAACAGGCATTTGAACCCCATGAAAAACCCGTTGCGCATCCTCCATGTTGAAGACAGCCCCAAGGATGCTGAGCTTGTGAAGGCCATCCTAGAGGAGGCAGGGGGTTGAGACCCGTGCTGACTTCCTTGCGGCCCTTGAGCAACACCGATTTGACTTGATCCTTGGGGATTACACCATGCCTGGATTCGACGGCCTCTCAGCTTTGAAGATCGCTCGCGAGAAGTGTCCCGACGTGCCTTTTATATTCGTCTCCGGAACGCTCGGCGAAGACATAGCCATCGAAGCGCTAAAGTACGGCGCCATCGATTATGTTCTTAAAGACCGGTTATCACGGCTTGTCACTTGTGTTAGGCGGGCGTTGCGTGAAGTAGAGGAACAAAGAGAGCGCAAACGAGCGCAAGAGGCTCTCCAGGAAAGCGAGGCGCGCAAGAAGGCAATGCTGGAAA
>JACPFH010000413.1 GCA_016183075.1 Deltaproteobacteria bacterium
GGCTGGCTCATTTGTTGTCATACAATTTGGAGCGGGGACACTCTGGTCGCCTACGTATAGCGTTTTATGCCTGATCCCTACAAGGATGAAAATTAGGACCCTGTCCCCACAGCAACAATGGGGATAAAACGGGGTGGACTAAACCGCTGAGCGGAATCTACTGCTTAGTATGGGGATTGTAAAGGGTAGAAGTCACCGGAGAGAGTAAGCCAGCGTGGACGACCGCTAGCCTCTTTGGCCTCTTCGCCCGGCCGATACCGTCTCTTGACACGACTGACTCCCAGCGTATCCTTACGAGAATTGTTTTTGAGAAGGAGTCTTATAAAGTCAGCGAGAAGACAAAGCCGAAGGACGCGGAAAAGACGCCGCCTTTGCCCGCAATGCGGGTCTGCCGATGTCATACCGGTTGTCGACAAGGCGCGCACCTCCGAGCTTGGTAAAGCGCTCAAGCAGGGGCGGGCGATCCTCAGTGACTCGGATGAATGGGAAGCACAGCCGGACTGGCATTGCAAAGGGTGCGGGTGCGAGTGGCGTGGGCGGTGGATAAGATTTAGAAGAAGTTTCTCGAGAGATTGAAGCGGTGACGGACAAGGAAGCAGCAGCGGCCGCGCTCGGCCTGGAGGCGACGGCGCGCGAGGAAGCCAGCGAAGCGCAAAAACGATTTGCCCTCTCCCTGGTGAGCTTCTCTCACGCCCTCAATCATCTTCAGTGGAGCGTCACCGCCGTCCTCTATCCCGCCATGATGAATGAGCTGGGCTTCGGTTTTCTCCAGCTCGGTTTTCTCTCCGCCATTTCCAACTTGACGGGCCAGGGACTGCAGGTTATCTGGGGTTTTCTTGCCGCCTTTTTTAGGCGGACGGTTCTTCTCGGCTTGGGCAACATTCTTTTGGCAATCTCATCGCTCCTGCACGCGCTTCTCGGCAGTTACGCTCAGCTCGTTGGCGCGCGCGTCTTCTCCAGCGTGGCTTCCAGCCCGCAACATCCCATCGGCTCGAGCCTCCTTTCCCGTTATTTCCCCAAGTCACGGGGTTGGGCTCTCACGTTCCATTACTCGGCGGGAAACGTGGGATCATTTATCGCGCCGGCGGCGGCGTCATTTCTCTTGCTCTACGTCGGGTGGAGACTGGTCTTCGTCATTTTCAGCGTGCCCTGCCTTGCCATGGGTGTTCTCTTCTTCTTTCTGCGCGATAGCTTCTCGGGAGCGGGAGGTCTCGATAGCAAAAAGAAGACGGCGCGCGCGAGCCTGAACGCCTATCTCCAGTGTCTAAAGAACCGCAACATTATTTTTACGTCCATGGTTTTGATGGTGGGCGCTGCGGGGCGGGGAACGGGGATCAACAATACCTTCCTCGTTCCGTTCTTCATGAAGCAGTTCGACGTCACGGCTTCCACGGGGGGTTTTCTTTTGACGCTGATGCAGGGGGCCGGTTTGATCGGTCCGCTTGTGATCGGCTGGCTTTCGGACCGCTATTGGAAGCGTTCCTCCATTCTTCAGTTAACGTTGCTCCTTTCCGCGCTGATGACGGTCTGGCTCGTCCACCATCCGGTGTTGGGTCCGCTGGTGTTCTTGAATCTTGTATTCTACGGCGCCTTTGTTCAGTCGCGAGGCTCTCTCACCCAGGCGATGATAGGGGACTTTGCTTCGGAGGAGCTGACCGATGCCGCTTTCTCGATCTATTACTTCGTCGGCTTTATCTCCGGCCCGATCTGGACGCTGTTGATGGGCTACATCATGGACAGCTATGGTTTCACACCGGCCTTCTATCTTGCGGCCTTAACCTACTTGGGCGGCATGATCATTCTCACGTTCGTAAAGGAGAAGAGCTAGCGCCCTGATTCAGAAATTCGATGAAGAAGTCGGCGCTCCATTTCTCGTCATTCCCGCGCAAGCGGGAATCCAGAAGTCCTCGGATTCCCTGGATTCCGGCTCTCGCGAGCTGCCGCCCGCTCGGCTGGAATGACGGCCCAAATTACGCGACAGATTTGTGACACACCACAGTAGTTAACCGATTACAAACAATA
>JACPFH010000421.1 GCA_016183075.1 Deltaproteobacteria bacterium
GCGGGTTCACAAATTTGCCATTATTAGCGCCTCTTTTTTCGCAATTCCGCAAAGATCCAACCCGCGGCTTCGACAAAACCTGAGAAAATCTTTCGGCATAGGCTTTGCTACCCCGCAATTTGAGGCAGTTGTTTGGCGCTCATCGGGCGCGTGGGTCTGATATCATGTGTGAGCTTTTTGCTTTGTCTGGTCTTTGTCCTGCCAATGTGCGTCTCTTTCTTCCTAAGTTTGCGGCCCACGGCGGTGAGGCTGGCCCGCATGTGGACGGCTGGGGCATCGCGTTTTATGAGGGAAACGCGGCGCTGGTGATCCGGGAGGCTGCCCCTGCCTCGAATAGCGCGATGGCTCGCTTCATGGCAAATCAGACCACCTTGAGCACCACTGTCATCTCCCATATTCGGAAGGCCACGGGTAATACTGCGGTGGCCCTTCGTAACACGCAGCCCTTTGTTCGCGAGCTGGCGGGCCACGACCATGTCTTCGCCCACAACGGGAATGTCCCTGGCGTTCTATCGCGTAGAGAGTTTCCTCTGAAAAACTTTCACCCGGTGGGAGAAACCGACTCCGAGCATGCCTTCTGTTATCTCCTGGATCGGCTTCACCCGCTCTGGGACGGGGGAACTCCGCCGGTTGAGGAACGTGTGGAGGTAATCCGGGAAATGGCGGATCGCCTCGCTCGGCTGGGGCCATTTAACTTTCTTTACGGCGACGGAGAGTACCTCTATGCCTACAGCCATAAGCGACTTCATGACAACAAGCCGCCGCCCAGGCCTCCCGGTCTTCACTGGCTCCACCGCGTGTGTGAAGGGGATGCTCCGCAGACGCAGGCAGAATGCTTGCATATCCGAAGCTCCGAAACTACAGGGGAGCAAAGAGTCATTCTCTTAGCCAGCGTACCCTTAACGGATGAGCCGTGGCAGCCTATGGAAGAAGGCTCCCTGTTGGTCTTACGAAACGGAACCATACTTTCCATCGACGGCAAAGGATAGGACCGGTTATGGATCGCATTGCAGCAAAAACTGGCGGCCGACAATATACGAAGGCTGCAACATCAATCGTTGCTGCTGCCCTGTTAGCGATGTTAGTTGCGCTTCCCGTGCCTGTGGAGGCGCAGGGGTGGTGGTGGGGGTCGCCCATTAACCCAGGCTTTGACCGAAACGCCGTGATCAAAGTGACCGGGACCGCAACTCAGATTGACATCGTCTCTGGGGGCGGACCTTCGACTTTGCGCCTGGAGACGGCGGGAGAGACGTTTACGGTCGTGCTGGGGCCGGGCTGGTATCTCGGGGAATTGCGTGTGGACCTTCGTAGCGGGGATACCCTTCAGGTCGAAGGGTCCAAGATGAAGAGCCGCCGGGGGCAACTCTACTTGGTCGCGGCCCGGATCCTGAATCAGCGCACGGGCGCGCTGATCGAGCTGCGGGATGAGCTTGGACGTCCGCGTTGGAAGGATAGCCCACCGCCACGGTAATGAGACGATAGGAGAAGAATCTTGGCCAGGCAAAACAAGCTGCTGCTTGCGCCGATTCTCGGCCTGCTCGTGTTCATAGGGGCATGTGCTTCCATCCCGGGGAATCGAAGCGGTGAAGATGCTCTACGGGAACATATCCAGGCCCTTGAGGAGCGACTTGGGATGCTTGAGTCGAGCCAGGCGCCGATCAGCGGCGTACTGGCCCAGGCAAGAGCAGCCGTTGGCTACATCCGAGGTCAATACACTTTTGTGGATGCTATGGGCCGGCCCCTTCGCCATGTGCTGAATGATGTGGGAGAACCGATTGCAGATCCCCAGGGGGTTCCACTTGTAGATACGACGGGGACCGGTGGTATCGCGATAACCGAATATTGTGGAACAGCGTTCCTGGTCGGTCGGCGGGGTGAACTCCTGACGAACCGGCACGTCGCCGAGCCCTGGTGGGAGGACGAGGCCAGTGCTCCGCTGATCGCTGCCGGGCTAAGACCGGTCTTTTTGCGCCTAAGAGCCTTTTTCCAGGGCCGTAGCGAAGCTGTTCCCATTGAGGTGTTACGGGTGGACTCCGAGGAGGATATCGCCCTGGTCAGAACCGTGGGCTGGATTCCCACGGCGCAGCCTCTCCCGCTTTACGCTGGGTCCGAGCATTTGGAAGAAGGCCAACCCGTGGTGTTAATCGGGTACCCGACCGGGCTGGAGGCCATTCTGGCCAGGCTGGACTATTCCGAGCGGACCAAACTAGAAGCAGAGACCGGGGGATGGGGTTGGGTCATGGTTACTCGCTTGGCTCAGAACCATCAGTTGCGCCCCAGTGCTACCGGAGGGCATCTGTGGGAAGTCCTTCCCAACGTGCTGGTTTACGATGCCCGTACGGCCGCTGGCGGGAGTGGTGGTCCACTTTTGGATCGTCAGGGCAGAGTTATAGGCGTGAACGCCGCATATCTCGCAGACTTTCATGGCGGAAACTACGCGATACCGATCCGATATGGCCAGCTATTGCTCGGCGGCGGGGGGCTCAAGGCGCCTGGACCGTCACGAGAAACGCCGGAACTGCTCATCAGTTCATCCAACTCCAGCGCAGGAGCGATCCCTTAGAGGGTACGACAGTCAGCCCGCAACGACTTGCAAGCCCGCCGGTTCGAGTCTTCGAAAGTCTTCTGGATTCGTCGTAGCCAGGGAGGCTCCAACCCGGAGCGCAACGGCGGCAATCATACAGTCGATGAGGGAGCCTCGGCGACGACCGGAAAGATTGAACAACTGAGCCGCCATTGCGGCGTCCTCATCAACGAACGGCGGCCGATCCTGGATTATGCGAGCAGCAAGATCGACAGCGCTTATTTCCACGGGACCGCACAGAAACTCGGCCCAGGCAATCGAACTCATCCCAACTTGGGTTTTCGCTTTCAACCAACTGCGTAGCTTAAGATCCTCGGCCGAGCTGCGGACAAGCGCTCGTATAAGGAAGCTGGTATCAAGATGGATCATCGCCGGCCCGGTTCGTGTCGCGCCGACGAAGCCCGGCGTTCTTTCCTGACACTGCGGGCCCAAACCCGTGCTTTGGCCGACGTCAGGCTCAAAGACTCTTGCAACCGATCTAGCGCTGCAAGAGTGTCGCTGCCGCCCATGCCCCTTTTGCCTGCGGCCGAGCGCACGGCGCGCCTCAACGCTTCTGACTTCGAGACCCCCCAGCGGCGCGCCATATCTTCGAGCGCCCGTATCGTGTCGACATCCAGCGTATAGGTCGACTTAATCGTTGGTGTGGCCATACCGGTTAGAGTACGGCCATACCGCTTCCCTTTCAAGAGGTGACTGTCGTGACTTTGGATCTTGGTCTGATTGTGAAAATTTTCGCTTTCGTTGAGAACAGTTACAGGACCTTGGCGACGATGGGAGACGATAGCGGCCTCAGGGGCGGGCTCAGCAACTAATACAGACGTCTTATTTGGGGTTACGTCCTCGGGGGCGTCTCTTCCGGCCGCAGCCGATGGGTTTGTGTCATGAGCCGTACCGTTTGTAATCGGACGTCCGCGGCCTCCAGCCACGCCCCCTGCGGAACCGTTAATCGGACTTGCGCGGAGACCTATGTAACATTCGTAAAGACGTTTGTATTAGTCAAAGGCGCTTGTGGCGCGCCCAATGCGGGGCAGGACTACCTTTATTTCAGAGTGAGTCAAAAAGAGCCGTTGGACATCCTCTATTTCAGGCCAGCTTTGACCGTGATTGTAGGCTTAACGGATGGGAGCCTGTCCTTCATCCCCGAGATCGCTTACAGCCCGGTCACGAATCTGGAGCTGCGCTTCCGGGCGGCGTTTCTCCTCTTGTTACCTTTGCGATACTCCCGCCTTTGCTTCGCGGATCTGCAAACAGGGAACTCTCAGATCCGTAAAAAGAGCGCCGGAGAACTGGAGAAAAGCGGCGGCGTCGAAACCGCGCGTGCACGAACGGGACACCGGCTTGAACGGCTTGGGAATGGGGTATATTTTCCCCCTATGGGCGAGCAGGAACTCTGGAGCCCGCAGGCAAAAGCATTAGCGCGCCAGTACCAGACGCTTCTCGAGGTCTCGGAAGCTATCGCTTCGCACCGGGATCTGAACCGACTCTTTCGTGACCTTGCCCCGCGCCTCCACGGCGTGGTCCACTTTGACTTTGTCAATCTCATCTTGGACGAACCGGCGCAGAAGACGATGCGGTCCCATGTCCTGGAGTGTCCCGATCCCAATTATACCTGCCCCCCGCAGGACTGCCCTATGGAAGCGCCCGCGCGCTGGGTGTGGCAGATGCAGCAGCCCTGGGTGGTCTCGGCTCTGGAGCGAGATGGGCGTTTTCCTGAAGTGACGCAGTGGCTGACCGATCGTGGAATTCAATCTCTCTGCGTGCTTCCGATTACCACAGCCTTAAGAAGGCTGGGTGCCCTGGCATTCGGGAGCACGAGAGAAGCCGCGTATTCCGAACCCGACGTGGAATTTTTACAGCAAGTGGCCAAGCAGGTGGCCGTCGCCGTGGACAACGCGCTTAACTTTGATCATGTCCAATCCACCCAGCAACAGCTCAAGGAGGAACGCGACCGCTTGAGCCTCTTGCTGGAGGTGAACAATGCAGTGGTGTCCGCGCTGAATTTGCGCGAACTGCTTAAGGCCGTCTCCAGCTCTTTGCAGCGCGTCGTGCGGATCGAATATGCCAGCCTTTCCCTCTATGATCCTGAAACCGACCGGTTACAGATCCATGCGCTGGACTTTCCCGCCAGCAAGGGCCTGCTCCAGGAAGGCCAATCGGTCCCCGTGGCGGATCACCCGGCTGGCCACGCGCTAACTTCGCGCCAACCGGTCTTCCTGACTCGCCACGATGTCGAGCAGTTTCAGTCTGAAGTTGCCCGGCGCGCCCTGGCCGAGGGGATCAAGTCCGCATGTTGCCTGCCGCTGATCTCTCATGGCCGGCCCCTCGGGACGCTTGTGGTAGCGAGCTTACGTGAGGAGACTTTCCCTCGGAAAGATGCGGACTTGCTTCAGCACGTCGCCAATCAAATAGCGATTGCCGTGGAAAATGCCCTCGCTTTTGGTCAGGTCGTCGACTTGGCGAACAAGCTCACGGAGGAAAAGCGGTTTCTCGAAGAGGAGATTAAGACCGAGTACGACTTTGAGGAGATCGTTGGTCAGAGCGCGGCCTTGAAACGTGTCCTGAAGCAGGCGGAGACCGTGGCGCCCACCGACTCCACGATCCTAATCCTGGGAGAAACCGGCACCGGTAAGGAATTTATCGCCCGCGCCATTCATAACCTGAGCGGGCGCAAAGAGCGGGCTTTTGTCAAGGTGAACTGTGCGGCCATCCCTACGGGCCTGTTGGAGAGCGAACTGTTCGGTCATGAGAAGGGGGCCTTTACCGGGGCCATCGCTCAGAAGGTTGGCCGCTTCGAGCTGGCGCATCAAGGAACGCTGTTTCTCGACGAGGTCGGGGATATTCCGCTGGAGTTGCAACCCAAACTCTTGTGCGTCCTTCAGGAGCAAGAGTTCGAGCGGCTCGGCAGCACCAAAACTATCCGAGTAAACGTTCGCCTCATTGCGGCAACAAACGCGAATCTGGCTCAAATGGTGGCGGAGAAAAAGTTTCGCAGCGATCTCTACTATCGGTTGAATGTATTTCCCATCTTGATGCCCCCGCTACGGGAGCGTCCCGAGGACGTTCCGTTGCTGGTTCGGTATTTCGCGCAGAAGTACGCTCGCCTGGTGAAGAAGGAGGTTCGGACGGTTCCTGCCGAGGTCATCTCCGCTCTCACCAGGTATCGCTGGCCGGGCAATATTCGAGAGCTGGAGAACTTCATCGAGCGCGCGGTTATTCTCTCGCCCGGTCCTGAGCTTCGGGTGCCGGTGGCCGAGTTAAAACCCGAGGCGGAAGGAGCATCCAGGGGCGCGACCACGCTTGAAGCCGCTGAGCGCGAGCATATCTTGCGGGTTCTGCGGCAGACCAACTGGGTAATTGGCGGGCCGTCAGGCGCAGCAGCTCGGCTGGGCATGAAGCGAACAACCCTCCAATCTCGAATGATAAAGCTGGGCATCACTCGCCCCAAGTAAACCCCGCACCACGCACTTACGTCCGCAGCTTTGACGCGCGGCACTTCGGGAAAGCTCAGAATCCTCATCTCGGGGCTCATGTCCGGTTCTCTCGAAAGCTCCTCGGGAGCCGAGCCATCAGGCCGCGGCCGATGGGCTTGTGCCATGCGTCGTACCGTTTGTAATCGGACGTCCGCGGCCTTCCTTCTCGTCCCCCTCGGGCTTGAGGAACGGGCCCCGGCTTTTATCAGCGAAGGTGACGTTAAGCTTCATGAACATTACTCTGTGTTACGCGTTGACGCCGACATTTCGGCGCGCGCCGATAACTCGGCACAGTTTCGTCGTCACTACCCCTACCAGCCTAAGCCGGGCGGTCTGTAACCAGCTGGATTCTCGCGACTTTCGGGTGCTCTCCACATGATTATGATCTTGGCACTCTGCTTGCTAAGACTACTCTCAGTAAGAGATGAGGCGAATCTAATGAAGATCGACACACCGTTTCTGGCAGCTCTGCTTTTGATGGGGACAACTCTGTTGGCCCGGATGGCAGCTTACGGTGTCGAGCAGGCGCTTGTCTCAACGGCGATGGAGTGGTCCATGAATCGGATAAAGAAGAAATCTGTGTCTATCGAGGAGATACGCTGAGATGTTCTTAGATCGGACATGGTTCGTCCCGGGAACGGAGTCAGTGAAGACGCCGCTGGGGCTTCGCCACATAGAGTCGGAATTGTGTTGGTGTGATCCGGTCATCGAAGTGGATCAGAGCGGGCGGGAAACCGTGCTCCATATGGAAGTAACGTGGAACTGAACCGTAAAATCTTCTTTATCATCCTTGGGCTTGCCGGCCACTTATTCTTTTTCGAGCCCGCAGTAGCGTCGCCTCCGCGAGCCGGCGTCAATGCCTTGGGACAGGAGATCTTTCATCGTGCTTCCCCGCCGGAGAAGGATCGGCTTATTCTGGTTTCGTTTGTCCGGTTAACCGTTGAAGGAGAGATCGTCGGCGGAGCGGCTGAATATGATGATACCACGACCGAAAGGCCTGCCGATTATTTGGAGCTTTACGACAGCGCGGGCGATCTCGTTGCTGTGAGTTGGTTTGATAGATTCGGGATCGAAAGGACTGCCATAGATCGCGGGCTTCTGGAAGAGGCAGGCGAACTCGAAGGGGTCTTTGTGCTTCTTTTAGAGGGGCACCGAGTGTGACGATGGAGGCTTAGCTCATGTTGAGAATCATCACGGATGCAACGGGAACTGTTTTTGAGCTTCAGGGAAGACTAGCAGGACCTTGGGTTCAAGAACTGCAGGGGTGCTGGCGGAACGTGGCTGCTGGCTCCGACCGACCGGTTAGAGTCATGCTATGCGCGGTGACGTTTATTGACGAAAA
>JACPFH010000422.1 GCA_016183075.1 Deltaproteobacteria bacterium
CCCAGTATCGATCGAAGTGGTCCTGAAAGAGATTGGCCATGCCCTCCGAGGGGATGGCGTAGCCTTGCCTGGTGGGCTCTGTCTCGCCAGATTTCTCCGGAAGGCCGATGACTACCAACTTGCCGTCCACGACCATGTACCTCAAATCGTTGACGATCAACCCGCGATGATACCTGACATTAGCGCCCGCCCTAGTGTAGAGCGATCCCATCTCGATCCTATCTGGCGACCTGGGGATTAGATACCTGACGTTGACTCCTTTCGAGGATTCGACCTTGATCTGGTCCAGGATGCGGTCCACGGTCGATTCGTGGTCAGCGCGCGGGCTGCTTCCCGTAATGCAACCGAACACCTCTGTCTTCGCTCTTAACAAGGCCTCCATGACGGCGATGAAATACTCCTGACGCGAAAATACCCTTGCGGTCCTGTACATTTCGCTAATCAGGTTGCCCCTGGCCCTTTCCTCCCGCCTGCTCTGTACGACGACGAAGAGCGTGAAGGCCAGCAGAAGCAACTCAACAACCAGAAGAACGACTTCGAAGGAAATCTGCACTCTATATGCCCTTACGATTTTTGTTTTGTCCTCTGGTTCTGCTCATGCAAGAACGATCAGCGGACCGCCGGACCGCTCTGCGCGACGGCCGGAGCCGGACGCAGGGTTAGGAGGTCTAAAACCGTTAGGATAACGCCGCCGAGCAGGCTCAAGCCCAGGAAAACCAGGATGGCGAACCAGAAGCGCATCTGGGCCTGGGCGGTCATGTAGCCGAGCCCCATGACCCGCTCGATGTAGGTCTGGAGCACTCCCGCCACGCTGAAGGCCAAAGTCATTAGCATCATTGTTATGCTCATCCACCAAAAGGCCAACGTTCCGCGTCGCTCATCGAACTCAGCCAGCCCCTTGAGCTTCGGCATGGCGTAGTAGAAGAACATGATGTTGAGGAGAACGTACGCGCCAAAGAAGGCGATGTGGCCGTGAGCCACAGTCACCTGGCTGCCATGTGTGTAATAATTGATCTGAGGAAGGGTGTGCAAAAATCCCCAGAAGCCCGCGCCTACGAAGTGGAGAATGGACATGCCCACCGCAAGCGTGAAAACCAGACGACCCTTAATTCCATCCCGGCGGTTTCGAATGTAATGCCAGGCGTCCAGTACCATAAGGAGAATCGGCAGAGGTTCCAACGCGCTGAAAATGCCGCCGACCCATAACCAGTACTTCGGCGCGCCCAGCCAGTAGTAGTGGTGTCCGGTCCCCGCGATGCCGGTGAAGAGAAAGAGACCTAGCTCGACGTAAAGCCACTTCTCTACCAGTTCTCGGGGAACATCGGTGATTTTGATGAGAATCCACGCGGTCAGGGCGGCCGCGACTAGCTCCCATGCGCCTTCGACCCAAAGATGGATAACCCACCACCAGTAGTACCAGTCGATGCTGAGGTTGGCGTAGAAAGGGAGGTTGAAAAGATACATCACGGCCAGAAAGACGAGGCCGCCAAATAACGATCCCTGGACCACCGTCCAGCGCTGCGCTCGAAGGATGGTCATCCCGACATTGAAGAGGAAGATCAACGCCCCAACCACCACCAGGTAGTCCAACGGAAACGGGATCTCCAGAAGCGGTTTGCCCTTCGTCCAGCCGAACAGAAAACCTACAACGGCGGTCACACCGGTCCCCGCAAGTATGGCGAGCTGGAGATAGGCGAGGAGCGCGCTGAAAATTTCTCGTTCGGTCTCCTCGGGGATCATGAAGTAAGTCGTGCCCATGAATCCCAGGAGAAGCCACAACACCAGAAGGTTTGTGTGGATGGCCCGCGTCGTGCTGAAAGGAAGTATGTCTACCAACCCCTGAGGTATGGTTACGGCATAGCTAAGAGCGAGCCAGATCCCGACGATCACTTGCAAGGCAAAGAGAAGGAGCGCAATCACGAAGTAAGGGTAGGCCACGCGCTGGGAGGTGTAAGCTAACGGCATGACGGGGTCTCTCCTTTCGTTACCAGTTACTTCAACCCTGCGAGAAAAGCCGCGAGCTGATCGCGTTCTTCGTGAGAGACCACCGGTGGAGGCATGGTCGCCCGAGGGCTGGCCGACCTGGGATCTGTCAGGACTTTCTCGATCGTCTCGTAGCTCAGGCGGGAGCCCACGTGGGTAAGCTCCGGTCCCTGTTGTCCGCCGGTACCATACACCCGGTGACAGGCAAAGCAGCCCTTCTCCTGGAACAGCACGGCGCCGGGGCTCACACCCAACGCGGCCGCTCGGCCGGTTTCGCCGCGGAGTTTCTGATCCTGAGGCGGCCAGCCGTGCGTATCAATCTCGCTTGCCCATCGGAGGAACGCCACCAGCTCTTCGAGCTCTTCGTCCGTGACAGGCAGGCGCGGCATCTTCCGCCAGGTCGTAAATTTTTCCGGGCTGCGGATCACGGCCTTGATTCCTTCGCTTCCCCGGCGCCAGTAGACTCTGGTCATGTCGGGACCATAGTAGGAGCCGAAGCCCAGGATCGTGTGGCAATCGTTGCAGTTGTATTTGTGCCAGACTTGCTTGCCTGCGACGACCTGTTCGCTAAGCTGATCCGCATGGGTCAACGTTTGGATCTGCCGGTGCGTGTCGAAGGTCAGGGCGAGAAACAGAACCAGGGAGATAAGAGTCCCGAGATAAAAAATCAGTTTCGCTAATTTGTTCGTCATGTGGGAAGCCCCCGGCTTTCAAACACAGATCGCCTCGGTTTCTAGCTTTCGTGTACGCGCTTTCGTCGTGGCTTGATCTATTCGGGATGATGCCCGGCCGGCTCAGCTTTAGTCGTTTCGTAGATCCGCTCGACGTGCTCCACGAATGCCGTGTAGGCCCGCACATACGCCCGCCCAGCCTCCAGGTCATCTTGCTTGAACTTCTTCTTACCGGACACCTCCTTGAATCCTTCACGGACGCCGTCGTTCAGCGTATCCGTCAAGATCTTCAAGAGCGGCTTCACAGAGCCGCTCTCTATGGCCTTGTCCGCAGCCGGGATTGCCGGCCCTAGATTGCGCCCTGCGGGTTTCAGACCGGTGTATGGAGCCCCTTCGCTGGCCCTATGAAGGCGGACGAGGGTTTCAAAGAAATACATGTCCGCGAGTTCTTTGGCTTGCGGGCTAAGCTTCCTCACAGTCAGGGTTTTCTCGAAGGCCCGTTTGATCTCGGCCTCATCCTGTTTCTCCACCCAGATAAGGACGAGGTTCACGTTCCCCGTATCGACCGCCTTTTGGGCGGCTTTCACCACTGGTCCATCCAGTCCGTCGCAATGGGCCAGAGCCCTGACCGGCCCCCAAAGAACAGCCAACAATAGAACGATTAGACCAACAAGAAATTTACGGTTCATGATACCTCGTCCCCACGTGGCGTTCCCTTTGCTAAGTGCTCTTTGAATCTCAGCGACGGAAGATTTCCTGCCTCGGTATGGGCCACACTTATTGAGAAGCGCAGCAAGCTCTGTGCCAGGCCATTTTGGCCCTATTCAGTCATATGGAGAGGGGTCCGGCTTTTCAGGAGTGAGAAGAGTAGGGAGGTGGTTATGGCAAAAATGCAAAAAAAGCTAACGCAGCGGCAGGTCACTGCGGGCCAACGCTAAGCTGAGCGCGAGGCGAAGTAAACAAACCGACGGCTGCTTAGTGACATGGGTTCACAACTCACTGTTGGTTCCATCGTCAGTAGAGGCTGCTCGCCGATGCGCTCAACGTTTTGCGACCCTCCTCTCCAGCGACATTAGATCCAGTTCTCTGTCTTGAGCCCCGCCACTCGCTCGAAGTGCTTCAAGTTGTTCGTGACGAACGTAAGCCCTAACGACAGCGCATGCGCCGCGATCAGCGTGTCAAATGTGCCGATGGGCTCACCACGCCGCGCCAGCGAGGCTGCAACTGCCGCAAGGCGATCCGCCGCGCGCTGGTCGAAGGGCACGACCGCCACGGCCTCCACAAAGGTGCCTATGAGGCCGTGAAGCTTCCGGGATCGTCTCGCCTCGGCACCGAAGCGCAGCTCGGCCAGGGTGATCGAGCTGATGCAGATCTCTGATGGCCGATGTCCCAACAGGTGTGTCGCGACCTGTCCCTTACCACGGAGAGCAAAGCTCACCGTGTCCGTGTCGAGCATGTACCGAGGCATCAGGCAAACGGGTCACGAAGATCTCGGACCTGCCGCTGCCTAGGGCGGGGGATCTCCCCGGACCAAGCGCCCAGGCAAGCTCGGAACTTGTCTGACCACTCATCCGCCGGCTCGAGGATCACGCGCCGGCCTTCCCGGCGCACCAGAACCTCCCGTTGAGCAGTGAAGCGACACTCCTTCGGAAGGCGCACCGCCTGACTACCACCGTTCTGGAACAACTTTGCACGAGCGGTTTTCATGGAGGCAGTCTAGACCGGAGTCTATACGTAGTCAAGTGCGACGCTGTGTCCCGGTTCCCGCGCGCCCTCGTCCGCCGAACGCGATGCCGCTGAGCCGTTACCGGAAATGCTGCGGCGAAAGACCATACAGTATCATCAGCTCCAGCGGCGGGTTAGGTTGCGAAGCACCAGACAGCGCCCTAATCAAGCCGCTTCACGGGGCTTCACTTGGCGGTCAATGGCATTACCGGACGCCAGCTCCGCAACCCGCAAATCATATGCGGTTTGCAAGTTCAGCCACGATTCTGCATCAGTTGCGAAATAGCGCGCTAGGCGTAACGCTGTGTCCCCCGTGATACCGCGCTTCTTCCTTACGATATCGTTGATGCGGGCTGGAGTGACGCCCAGTGCCCGCGCCAGTCCATTGGCAGACAGCCCAAGCGGAACCATATACTCTTCGCGCAGAACCTCGCCTGGGTGGATCGGACGCATACGGTTCTTAATCATGACAACACCTCCTCAGTGGTAGTCCACAATCTCGACATCAAACACATCTCCGTCAGCCCAGCGGAAGCACACCCGCCATTGATCGTTGATGCGGATGCTCCACTGGCCGGCCCGGTCGCCTTTCAATGCCTCTAGCCGGTTGCCGGGCGGCGAGCGCAGAAAATCCAGCGTGGCTGCGGCGTGCAATTGTGCGAGCTTGCGCTCCGCTGTTTGCCGGATGACCTGCCAACGGCGCGGGCAACGACCCTCAAACAACGCTTGAGTCTCTTTATTGTGGAAGGTTTTTATCACAAGGCTTACTGTATATCGATCTACAATATACCGCAAGCCCACGCAGTTTAGTAGCCAGATTCCAAGGTGCCGCGGATCGCCGGTTT
Source organism: Deltaproteobacteria bacterium (assembly GCA_016183075.1). GTDB lineage: Bacteria > Desulfobacterota > Binatia > UBA9968 > UBA9968 > 2-12-FULL-57-22. The sequence goes on from JACPFH010000422.1 coordinate 5,225, forward strand.
TGGGGCTAACGTCATGTTGAGCGGCGCGCGCGACGCCGTATGGACAGCGACACCATTACTGACGAACCACTCACGCTGACTCGCGTCCGCTCGAACTAAAGTTAGAGAGCGTCACGGGGCGGCATTCAGACCCCGTACTCCTGCACGTTCTATCGCTGCCTTGACGAGGCCTGTGGCCTTCGCTTCGTCCACGAATTTACGCACGTAGGCAACTCCGACGGCGTTGCCCTTCGGAACCCCAATGCCAACGCCCTCGACGGAGACTCGGCCCTCAAGCACCCGAGAACCGGGTACCTGTTCGGAGGCGGGGAATAAGAATGTCTTGAGAGCGGCGAACGCATCCGCCTTTCCAGTCTTCACCATATCCACAGCCCCGGCAACGGTCGGATTGCGGACCAACGTGGCGTTCCTGATGGTCGGCGTGAGAAGAACGTCTGCTGCGCCCCGCTCCACGACGGCAATACGCACCCCGGACTTATCGATTTCAGAAGTCGTCGCAATTGGAGCGTCCTTCCGCGCGAGAAAGCCCATTTCGATTTGGGCATAGGGCTCACTGAAGTCGATGATCTTTGCCCGGTCTGGGGCGATACCCGTAAAGATAATGTCCCAGTGGCCGGAGGGCACGCTATTGAACAGCGCCACGACAGTCGGATATGTCACCACTTCGAGCGGAACGCCAATTCGCCGTGCCAGTTCATTGCCCAAGTCAATTGCAACTCCTGACTTGAGGTCCCTTGTCGCATGGATGGATGTATTGGCAAGAAAGGCCGCGCGCAGCTTGCCAGTGGGCGCTAGGGCCAGCTTCTCTTCTTGAGTCGGGGCAGTGTGAAGGGTTGAGCACGCCGACAGCAGCAGCCCAAACAACAGTATAGGAAGCCAATGAGTACGCATCTGAATCCTCCCTGAGGTTATTGACGTTCTCTAACTATTGAGTCTACTGCCGGCTCTTCCCGCAGTGTATCCGGCAGCTCTCGAATCTGAGAAAACCAAAATCTGCTGTAATATCCACCTTTAAGTCATACCTTGTCAATGTCTCTCTCCAGACAAACGCTGCCCGTGGGGCGGTGTATCCAGATATCGGCCCGCCGTGTAGCACGGCAGCACTCACTTAATCTCAACCCGAAACTTCCTCCGCGGATGGGAAACAGTTCCTGACACCTTTTGTTCTCCGGGAGATTTTACCCCGTACCACACAACGCCCCGCACGTGAGTGCGGCGATGAATGTTCTGAATCCTCCCGAAGGGCAGC
>JACPFH010000425.1 GCA_016183075.1 Deltaproteobacteria bacterium
GCGCGTATTTGCGCCACGCAGCAATATGCTCCCAACGCAGCATCTCGCCGCCTATGACGACTACTCTGGCACTCCCGCCCAGGCACTCGGCCGGCAACAAATGGGTCAGAGCCTCCAAATGTGTGGGAGTGATCTTAACCACGCTGAAATCCCTTCCGGTCCGAAGCGCACCGGCAAGCTCTTCCACTCCCAAACCTTCAGGAAGCAGCACAACGCGCTGACCGGTCAACAAAGGAGCAAACAGCGTGGTAATGGTGAGATCAAATCCTAGCGGCGAATGCACTAGAGCCCCGTGTCCTTCCGACATGGAATAGAAACCGCTCGCCCAGCATAGATAGTTCACCAGCCCTCGGTGATGGATCATCACTCCCTTGGGCTTCCCTGTAGAGCCGGAGGTATAGATGACGTAAGCAAGATTGTCCTGCTTGACCTCGGTGTCGGGATTTTTATCGCTTTGTCGCGCTATCGTAGGCCAGTCTCGGTCCATGGAAACGGTCTTTGCGGCGTGTTTCGGAAATTTGCCGAGAAATCTTTTCTGCGTCAGGATGACCGGCACTTGTGCATCTTTGAGCATGTAATCCAATCGCTCCCTCGGATAGGAGGCGTCGAGAGGCAAATAGCCCGCGCCCGCTTTCAGGACGCCTAACAACGCAACCATCATCTCCTGGGCACGCTCCATGCAGATTCCAACCAGCGTTTCCGAACCTACTCTGAGGGCACGCAGATGATGCGCAAGCTGATTCGCCTTTTGGTTCAGCTCCCGATAAGTGAGATGGTCAACTCCGCAAACTACCGCCAAGGCTTCGGGGCTGCGCTCCACTTGGGCCTCCAACAGGTGGTGGAAGCAGCGATCGGGAATGTCGCGGGATTGCGTCACAAAAGCCGGTCTCCTCAGCGGCCAGAATAATTCGCCGTGCCACGACGGACAATCGGTGCAAAACCAGCTTTGCTGTCAGGAAAACCCTTAAATACAGGCAGGAAATTACCCGAAGACTTTGGAGGTAGCCATCTGTGCGGCTTTACCTTACGGTTCCTCCTGCGGGTCGATAAACTCACCGTCCCGAGGAAGCTGCGGTAAAAAAGCAGCTTACGGTCTCGCGACCGAGGCCGCGCTCAAGCCCAAAAGCTTCTCCCGGATTCTCGGCAGGGCCTGCTCGGCAGCCTGGATGCCAGCCGCCAGAAGCTCCTTCTTTTGGGTAAAATCAAACGGCCCGATGTGGGCGACTGCCGGCTTGATGACGACGTCCGCCTCCTTAAGCCGGGCCTCCACTGCGTGGACGGCCATCAAGTGAAGCGTCTGAACTATGGTATCGAAAATGTTGTTTACCGGGGCGGATCTCTTGCTGTCGCCAAGGTCGACCGCAATCACCAGCTCGGCCCCCAGGTTCCGCGCCACATCCACCGGGACGTTGTTGAGCACGCCGCCATCGACCAGAAGACGGTCCTGGTGACGCACGGGCATGAAAATGCCGGGAATGGAGCTCGACGCGCGCACCGCACGCGCCACGGAGCCCGTGCGCAGAACGATCATCTCGCCGCTTTGGATGTCGGTTGCGACCGCGGCAAAGGGGATTTTCAGCTCGGGGATCTCGCGCGCCGTAAGCCTTCGTCGGACGAATTCCTCCAACCGGTCGCCCCGCACAAGACCGTGGTTCAGTTGAGTGAACGTGTAATCGAAGAGGTCCTTCTCGCCGAGCAAGAAGGCCGTCCACTCCAGCTCGAAGCTGCTCTTCTTATCCGCATAGATCGCGCCGACGAGACTTCCCACGCTCGTTCCGACGATCACGTCGATGGGTATCTTTTCGCGCTCCAAAACCCGGATCACGCCCACATGGGCAAAGCCCCGCGCCGCTCCGCCGCCGAGGACGAGACCGACCCGATGCGGCTGTCTTTGCCGAAGGACCGGACGGGGCTCTTCAGGTCCTGGGACTCCCACCGCCGTAGGACCGCACGCCGAAAGGAGTAACAAGAGACCGATAACCAACAACCTTTGGACCCGCATGGTGGCGAACCTCTCTCTTTTTTTCAGGCTACAACAAACTTTCCTAAGGCCGCAATCGGAAGGGGTGCGATGCCAATCGGCGTGGAGGAAGTTGTGTGTGCCGAAGAAAGGGAAAAACTTCGCTAATTTGAGGCTGGTGTTACGCGGAACAAGATCGTAGCGGAAAAGGCGTTAGGCTCACTTGGCTAACCAAGGAATGGCCTTGAAGGCATAAGCCAGGCCGAACGTGATTCCCCAACTATCCGAGCCCTGGCTCAAGCCACCAAAACCGGCAACGTCAAACTTTATTTCCCATGGGCTCTCCCACACTAGCCCACCCAGGGCCGTGTTATCGGGGAGTGAACCTCGAACGGACTCACCGCGGAATTCGATGACAGCGGATAGTCCGTTTTTTCCTAAGGGCAATTCGCCCGCGATCGCCCAAAGGAGGGAGCCGACAGTCCCGAGACCCCTCTTGGGGCTCTCCACAACGCCGCCGCCTAGGTTGAGGTGGTACGTTAGCGGCCCGGCTTCTGCAGTAGCGACACCAACAGCCGTGAAGCCTACTTTACGGGAAGGCGCGGAAAGTAGCTCCCGTCGCTGTGTCGGAAAGATAAGCGTTAGCTCAGTGGCCAAGGAGGGAATCGCCCCTTCTCCCTTGAAAAGTCGATTCTTTGCCGTCAGGGATGTCTCAGCAACACTCCCAAGCTGTCTTCGTCGGCTCCCCTCTATCTTCTCACGCACCAAGTCAAAGCCGGTTGCGAAATCAACCTCGAAATTCTCCGTCAAGCCAAGATTAAACACCACACTCGGCAGGCTCCAGCTTGAATCATTGGCTCCTCCACGCGTGTTTCGACTAAGGGCAATGCCTGTCTCCAGCTCCAAAAATCCAGCGTCAACAATCTCCGCGTCTGTAGCCGAGATAAAGGGCCTGCCGGCCAGGGCCTGTCCCATCAGGGCCACACCCACAAGCGCTACGGTGAGACACAGGCCAAAGCCCCAGCGGCAAAATTGAGTAGCCGTTCCCTTCATCGCCTAACTCCTATTTCTCCGGCAATGTCTGCGCATAAGCCAAAACATCTAAAATCTGCTTGATGTCCCAGCCCAAAATCAGCGCCCCGGGCATAGGAGGGTTGCTGCCAGGTTGTCCCACCCGGATTTTGTGCAGAAACTCCTGGGGATTCTCCTTGGCTACTGTGCCGACGTATTCTGGCTCTTTATCACTGCCGAAGTTAAGCTTTTTCCCGTCCGGACCGTGACACGCGCCGCAAACCGCGTAGGTAGTCTTTCCTCGGGTGGCATCTCCCCCAATGGGCTTCTTTGCCTTGTAGTCCACGTGTTTCTTCACATCCACCAGCCCACCTTTGAGAAAATTCGCCAGGTCGGCGATATCTTCGGGACGGAGAACGGAGGAAAAGTTGTGCTGCGGGTTGGCCGCTCCTTTAAGGATGGCAGCCAATTCATCTGCGCTCTTCTTTTGGGCCGCATTCCATACCCCGGCGAATCCTGTCTTGTGAGAGCCGCCCCCATAGGCGCCATCTTTCCCTGTGTAGTCCCATCCATGGCACTCTTTACACCGCCAACTAACCGAGCCCTTGCGCTTGTTGGTTGTCTGGGATGCCCACAAGGGGTGGTTATCCTTGGGCTCCTTGGCGCCGGGGACCACTTTCCACCAGGCGTCGTATAACTGCCCGCCACGGGCGACGGTTTCGGCCTTAGCCGCAGGAGCCGCGGCCAGCGCAACCGTCTGCCATTTATCTCTCAACCCCAAACTCAACATGAGCC
>JACPFH010000420.1 GCA_016183075.1 Deltaproteobacteria bacterium
CACCGCCGAGGTTTCGCGACCAAGCCGCGAAAGGTCGGACCGCCAAAGGTACGCCGGCGCGAGAAGAGCCGTCACAGCCGTGAGCGCCCCTGCTACAAGCAAGCGAAGCCGCCGACGATCTTCTCCCCTTTTTCGATTGCTTGCGCGTTGACCTAACGGTTCCATCTCGCCCTATTCCAACGGTTTCAAACGCTGCCTCGCCTACCCCGTGCGGTTGCGCCGGTGAGGAATGTACGCCCCGCTCGTGTTTTCTTCCGGCCACTCGCCCAGGAGGCGAACCTCCGGCTCCAGCTCGACCCCGAAGCGTTTGCGCACCTCGGCGCGCGCCAGCTCCATCAGCCCTCTGACCTCATCGGCCTTCGCCCCCCCCAGATTCACAATAAAATTCGCGTGGCGCTCGGAGATCTGGGCCGTGCCAATCTTCCTTCCTTTGAGGCCGGCTGCTTCGATCAGCCGCCCGGCAAAGTCACCGGGGGGATTCCGAAACATCGACCCGGAATTCGGATAACCGGAGGGCTGGCTCTTTTTTCGCCGCGTCACGAGGTCGCGGATCCTCTGGCTCACCGCCTCCGCCCGGTCTTTCGTGAGGCGCAGGTGCACTCGCGTCACGATGGTGCCGGGCGGGAGATTCGAGCTGCGATAGGTAAACAACATTTGCCCTCTTTCCAGCCCGACGGCCTCGCCCTGGGCCGTAACCCCTTCGACCCGATCGACGATCTTTTCGATCTCCGACCCATAGGCGCCCGCATTCATCACTAAAGCTCCCCCTACGCTTCCCGGGATGCCTTCAGCAAATTCCAACCCGCTGTACCCTCTCCGAGCCGCCTCCCGAACCAAACGACTGACCGGATAGGCGGCGCCCACGAGCGCGACAACCGCGCCATTGTCTTCCGTCCAGAGCGCCTCCTTGAACTCCCGTCCCAGCCGGAGCACGGCCCCACGGACCCCTCGATCGCTCACGAGCACGTTGCTTCCCTGACCCAAAAGGCAAAACGGAATGCCGTGGCGGCAAAGAAGCTCCAGAGTCCGCGCTAAAGCGAGGCGGTCTTCGACCGCTAAAAAATAGTCCGCCGGTCCCCCGATCTTGATCGAGGTATAGGGCGCCAACGGCTCGTTAAGCTTCACTTTGAGCCCGGAAATCAGCTTCAGCTCATCCACGGTATCCATTTTATCGAGCCGGCAGTGAGCGGTGAGCCGTCTCACTTCCTCATTTTCTCACCGGTTTTCAACGCTTCGACCAGATCCTCTCCTACCTTATAGATATCCCCGGCGCCTAACGTCACAATGATGTCTCCCGGCCTAAGCCTGGGCAGCAACCTGGGCACGATCCCGTTCTTGTCCGGCACGAACTCGACCTCCGCATGGCCGCGGCGCTTGATCGCCTGGTAGAGGGCCTCACCGCTTACTCCCGGGATCGGTTCTTCGCCGGCACTGTAAATCTCGGTGAGAACCAGCCGATCGGCGGCCTCGAAGCAGGTCAAAAATTCGTCGAAGAGGTCCCTGGTCCGGCTGAAGCGGTGGGGCTGCAAAATAACGGTCAGCGGCCCTCGCCAGCTCTCGCGAACGGCTTGCAACGTAACCTGGATCTCCACCGGGTGGTGGCCGTAGTCGTCGATGACCATGATGCCTCTCGGATCTCCTTTGATCTCAAAACGGCGCTCGATGCCCGAGAAGGCTTCCAGGGCCTCCGCCGCCCGGGAAAAGGGAATCTCAAGCTCCCGCGCGACGGCTACGGCAGCCAGAGCGTTGGTCGCCGTATGCCGCCCGGGAAGCCGCAGCCTGAGACTCCCCAGCGGTTGGGCCCGGTACGTAACCTCGCACTGCACCTCCATCGCCCGGGTCTTGATATCACGCGCGCAACAGTCCGCCTCGGCAGACAAGCCGTACGTGGCAAAGCGCTTCTTGACCTTCGGCACGAGCGCCCGGACGTTGGGATGGTCGACGCACAGAACAGCTAAGCCATAGAAGGGCACCTTATTGATAAAGGCGAGAAAACTCTCCGCCAGGTGATCCATAGACTGGTAAAAATCCATGTGCTCGCGGTCGATATTGGTGACCACGGCGATCGTCGGCGAGAGAAGCAGAAAGGTGCCGTCGCTCTCATCCGCCTCTGCGACCAGGATCTCCCCCTGCCCCATCTTCGCGTTCGACCCGAGCGCGTTGACTCTGCCACCGATCACCATCGTCGGATCGAGACCCGCAGCGCTCAAGACCGTAGCGATCATAGACGTGGTGGTGGTCTTGCCGTGGCTTCCGGCCACGGCCACGCCGTATTTCATGCGCATGAGCTCGGCGAGCATCTCGGCGCGCGGGATCACAGGAATGGCGCGCCGGCGCGCTTCCAAGACCTCCGGATTGGAATATTTCACCGCCGTCGAAATAACGACCACCGACGGGTTCCCCGACAGGTTCGCTTCGCCGTGCCCGATGAAAACCTGGGCCCCCAAAGACCTGAGCCGCTCCGTCACCTCGCTGGCGCGCAGGTCCGAGCCGGTCACCGTGTAGCCGAGATTGAGCAGAACCTCTGCGATACCGCTCATACCGATCCCACCGATACCGACGAAGTGAACCCGATGTTTCTTGTGCAACATAAAAGGTTCAAAACGTTTCAATCGTTCAAAACGTTCCAATCGTTAAACGGCTCGAACCATTTGAACGGCTTGAACTCTTCTATTTTTGAACCAACCCATAGCACTCATCCACGATTCTTTTTGCCGCCTCCGGCTTCCCGAGCTTTCGCGCGGCGCGGCCCATGGTCCGTAGACGGTCGCGGTCCTCATAGAGGGCGCGGATCCTCCGCCCCAGTTTTTCGCCGTCCAGCTCCCGATCCAGGAGCACTTCCGCAGCCCCGCGCTCTTCGAGCGCCCGGGCGTTCAAGCGCTGATGGTCATAGACCGCGTAGGGATAGGGAACCAGAATGGCCGCCTTGCCGAATGAGGTAAGCTCGGCAACCGTACTCGCTCCGGCCCGGCACAGGATGAGATCGGCGCGCGCGTAAGCCTGATCCATCTTGTCGATAAACGGCATTAGCTCCGCCTCGAATGGAAGCAAGCTGTATGCGCCTTTCATCGCGGCAAAATCCGCCTCTCCGGTCTGGTGAATGACGCGCAGCGCCGAAGCGAGGTCGCGCATGGTTTGTAACGCTTCCACCACGCTCGCGTTGATCCGGTGCGCGCCGGCGCTGCCGCCGCACACCAACAAGGTGAACTTCTCATCCCTGGCGACTTCGGGAAGGGCCTGCCAGCGCACGGGATTTCCCGTGACCACGACCTTGGCGCGGGGAAAATAGACTGCGCTCTCTTCGTAGGAGGCGAAGACGCGATCGACTACTCTGCCCAAGATTCGGTTCGTAAAACCCGGCTGAAGATTCTGCTCCATGATCACGGTGCGACGCCGTTTCACCTTAGCCGCAAGCAGCACGGGCCCCGAGGAATAGCCGCCCAACCCGACAACCAGATCGGGACGAAAACGACCGAGGATTCCAAAAGAACGCCACAGGCCAGCCGGAATGCCGTATGCCGCCTGCCCCATCCCGCGAAGACCTCGCCCCTTCATTCCCCGCACCGGAATCGTTTCCAGCGGAAAGCCTTCCCGCGGGAGGATCCGGCTTTCAATCCCCTGCTTGGTTCCGACAAAGAGAACTTTCGTCATCTGGTCCCGCCGCTGAAATTCGCGCGCCACGGCCAGCCCGGGGAATAGATGCCCGCCTGTCCCCCCGCCGGCCATGATCACCCGCATGATCACATTCTCCTGCGCGACAAGCTGAGCAGCATCCCCGCCTCGGTCAAATTCATCACCATGCCCGAGCCTCCATAGCTGATAAACGGGAGCACAATCCCTTTCGTGGGCATGAGCCCGATCACGACTCCCATATGGACGATCGCCTGTAGCCCGAGCAGGCTGGTCAGCCCGAGCGCCAAATACTGCTCAAAGGGATCATCGATTTTGGCCGTCAAAAGAAACCCGCGCAGAACGATCAGGCCGAAAAGCACGAGCACGGCCAAAGCCCCGAGAAGTCCCAGCTCCTCACCGATCACGGAATAGATAAAATCGGTGTGGGCCTCGGGCAAATAAAAGAGCTTTTGCCGGCTCTCTCCCAGACCCCGGCCCCAGAGCTGGCCGGAGCCGAACGCGATGTACGATTGGATGATCTGAAAGCCGCTGCTCGAGGCATCCCTCCACGGGTCGAGAAACGTCAGCAGGCGGCGCAGGCGGTACTCCGAGCCGACCACCGCAAAGGCCAACGCCGGCAGCGCGAGCACGCTAACGAGCACGAGATGACACAGCTTGGCGCCGCTCACATACAGCATGAGAAACAGGATGAGGCCGAGGGACCTTGTTTCCCTTTTTGGCGAGAGAATGGGCGAGGTAGAGAACGAGCGAGACCTTGGCCAGCTCCGCAGGCTGAAAGGCAAAACCGCCGAGCGGGAGCCAACGACGGGCGCCGCCGCGCGATAAGCCGATCCCGGGGATCAAAACCAGACACAACACGAAAAGACCGAGCCCGAGCAGGGGATAGGCAAAACGGCGATAGGCGGGCGACGGGACCAGGGCCGAGATAAAAAGGGCCGCCACGCCCACGGCCACCGCCGTGATTTGCTTGCGAAAGAAAAAAGTCGCGTCCCCATAGCGCTCTTGCGCATAGAGGTAGCTCGTGCTGAGCACCATGGTGATCCCCACAGCCAGCAAGGCGGCTACGGCAAAGAAAATCCAGCCGTCGATCGAGGTGCTTTTCCTCATAGCGTCTCAACCAAAGCCCTGAAGGTCCTGCCCCTTTCCGCGTAGTTTTGAAACATGTCGAAGCTCGAACAGGCAGGCGATAGAAGCACGACATCGCCGGGCTCGGCGCTTTTGCAGGCCTCTTGAACGGCCTCCTCGAGATTGCCTACCAGCGAGGTGTCGGTAAGGTGGCCCAGGGCTTTGCGGATCTTCTCCTTCGCGGCGCCGAAAAGGATAAGCTTCTTAACCTTTCGTCTGACCTCGTCTTCTAAACTCCGATAGCTCCCTCCTTTGTCGATGCCGCCGGCAAGAAGAATAACGGGAGAGGAAAAGCTCGCCAGCGACTTAAGGACCGCTCCTACATTGGTGCCTTTGGAATCGTTGTAAAAGCGGACCCCGTCCTTCTCACGGACGAATTCGAGACGATGCTCCAAACCCGGGAAGCGCTCGATGACCTGCTGGATCGTTGGCGTGGAAACGCCGATGGTCTTCGCCACCGCGACCGTAGCCATCAAGTTGTCCACGTTGTGGACCCCTTGGATTTTGACCCGTGCCAGGGAGAACCGCTCCTCCTCACCGCCGCTGCGCCAGACAATCTCGTTTGCCGCAGCATACACGCCATTTTCGGCCTCTCCCCAACCAAACGGAATCACCCGTGCCCGAAGCCTTTTCCGTATCGACCACACCGCTGGATCATCCCGGTTAAGCACCGCAACATCGGTTGCTTGCTGGGCTCGAAAGATTCGCTTCTTCGCCTCGCAGTAGGCCGCAAAATCCGCGTAGCGGTCGAGATGGTCTTCTGTGATATTCAGCAGCACCGCAATGCGCGGGCGAAAATACTCGACCCATTCCAACTGAAAACTGCTTACCTCCACCACGCCCCACTCCCAGTCGCCAGCGACGAAGCCGATCAGCGGGGCGCCGATATTGCCGCCCACAAACGCTCGGATCCCCTGCGCTTTGAGAATCTCGCCCACCAACGTGGTGGTCGTGCTCTTGCCGTTTGTTCCGGTGATCGCGACCAGCGGCGCCGAAAGAAAGCGGCAGGCGATCTCGATCTCGCTCAAGATCGGAATGCCCCGCCGGCCGGCCTCCCGAAGCAGCGGGTTTTCGGCGGGAACGCCGGGGCTGGGAATCACGATCTCGATACCGCCTAACCAACTCAACTCTTCGCCGCCGAGATGCAGGCGGGCGGGAAGATCGCCCAGCGCTTCGACCTCCGCCAGCAGTTCCTGGCGAGGACGACAATCACTCACGTGCACGTGGGCCCCCTGTCCCGCCAAGAAGCGGGCCGTCTCCCGTCCCGTGCGCGCAAGTCCCAGGACCATCACCTTTTTACCCCGTAACTCCATCTTCTCAGGCAACTCGGAAAAAAAGTTCGAATCGTTCAAATCGTTTAAGTCGTTCAAGCCGTTAACGGGTTGAACATCTTGAACGTATAGAACATCTTGAACCCCGCTCATCTGAGCTTCAACGTGCTCAACGCCACGAGCGAGCAGATAACCGAAATAATCCAAAACCGAACGATGATCTGCGGCTCCGGCCAGCCTTTCAGCTCGTAGTGATGATGAATCGGCGCCATCAAAAAGACCCGTTTCCGCCGGAGCTTATACGAGACCACCTGAAAGATCACCGACAGGGCCTCCATGACAAAGACGCCGCCGACGATAACAAGCAAAATCTCGTTTTTGGTCATGACGGCGACGATGCCCAGGGCAGCCCCGAGAGCCAGCGATCCGACGTCCCCCATGAACATCTGCGCCGGATAGGTGTTGAACCAGAGAAAGCCTAACCCGGAGGCCACGAGGGCCGCGCAGAAAATACTGAGTTCTCCCACGCCGGCGACGTAAGGGATCTGCAAGTACTCGGCGAGCTTGAGATGCCCGGTGAGATAAGCGATGAGGGCGTAGGTTCCCGCCCCGATCATCACCGGTCCGATCGCGAGGCCGTCGAGACCGTCGGTCAGATTGACGGCGTTGGAAGAGCCCACGATCACCAGCATCGCAAACGGGACATACCATAGGCCCAAATCCGGGCGGACATTTTTGAAAAACGGCACACCGATAACCGTACTGAAGTCGGGGACCCAGTAAAGGATGACGGCGGCCACAAACGCCACCGCCAACTGCAGGAGAAATTTGGTCCGAGCGGTGAGACCTTTGCTGCTTTTGCGGATAAGCTTGAGGTAATCATCGGTGAAACCGATCACCCCGAAGCCCACCGTCACCGCCACCGCGAGCGCGATGTAGAGGTTGGTGATGTCGGCAAGCAAAAAGGTGGAGAGAACCAGCGCCAGAATGATTAACGAACCGCCCATGGTCGGCGTGCCAGCTTTCGTCGCGTGGCTCGCCGGTCCGTCGTCGCGGATCGGCTGGCCGATCTGTTTGGCCGCCAGGGAGCGGATCACATACGGGCCGAGGAGAAACGAGAGCAGCAGCGCCATCAATGCCGCCAGCGCCGCCCGAAAGGTGATGTAGCGGAAGACATTGAACGCCGAATAGATCGTATGGAGCGGATATAGCAGATGGTACAGCAAAGGTTATGCCCTCGATTTCTTCACGGCCGCGAGCACCGTCTCCATCTTCATACCGCGCGAGCCCTTGAACAGGAGCCAGTCACCGCCCCGCAGGCGCTTCTCGAGCATGCGGGCCATTTGCCGGTGGCTCTTGCCGACAACCACGCGATCCTCGCTCATCCCCCCGCGCACGGCGCCTTCTTTGACCTGACCCGCCTGCGCGCCCAAAAGGTACAGCCGGTCAATGCCGAATCGAGCCGCCTGCCTGCCCAACTCGATATGGTTTCGTCGCGCGGCCGTTCCCAACTCCAGCATGTCACCCAAGACCGCGATCTTCTCTCCTCTGGCCTTGATGTGTGATAACGCTTTGAGCGCAGCTTTCATCGACGCCGGATTCGCGTTGTAAGCATCGTTGATGACGCCGACCCCACCCCACCTCTCCACCGCCATGCGCATGGGAAACGCTCTCATGGACTCCAGGCCGAGCCTCATGGCGTCCATGCCGACTCCCAGCCCGCGGGCCATGGCAGCCGCAGCCAAGGAATTGGCAAGGTTGTGCTCGCCGCAGAGCCTTAGCCGGACGCGGCGCCTTCCCCCTCCGACCCTGAGCGTAAACTCGGCGCCGCCAGGGCCCAGGGGTTCCAAGGATTCGGCACGCACGTCGCCGTCTCTTCCGTACGTGACCTTTTCGCCTTTGAACCGCCCCCCGAGCCGGCGAACCCACGGATCGTCCAAGTTGATCACGGCGATTCCATCAGGCTTCAGCCCCCGATAGAGGGCGCCTTTTTCCTTCGCTACACCGGCAAGGCTGCTGAGCCCGGCCAGATGCGCCGGCGCCACAGATGTGACCAGGCCGATGTCGGGAGCGGCGATCTCGCTCAGTCGCGCGATCTCCCCGGGCCGACTCGTGCCGAGCTCAACAACCGCTACCCGATCTCGCTTCTTGAGTCTGAGAAGAGTCAGCGGTAGTCCAACCAGATTGTTGAAATTCCCCTCCGTTTTTAAGATGCTACCGCGCAGCGGCCTGCCCCGCAGCGACCCGCGCTCGAGAATGGCTGCGACCATTTCCTTTGTCGTCGTCTTCCCGTTTGAGCCGGTGATGGCTAAAACCTTGGGCGCGATTTTCATGCGCCGGTAGCGAGCGAGATCGCCCAGCGCTCGGAGGGTATCCCGAACTTGAATCACTGTTGCACCGCCGGGCGCCTCGCGGGGCTGCCGGGAATGGATGACCAGGCATGCCGCGCCCCGGCGAACCGCGCCCTTAAGGAACGCGTGGCCGTCAAGCCGCTCTCCCTTGAGGGCTAGGAAAACAGCCCCCTTTGTAACCTTTTTAGAGTCCGTAAAAATCTCGCCGAATGAGCGAGCGCCTCCGTCGCGCACGATTTTTCCGCCGGTCGCTGAAAGAATTTCTTCGACACTCCACATTCAAAGTTCAGTCCCGAGTACTGAGTTACGAGTTTTGAGTTTCGAGTTTGTAGTTCCCGAACTAAGAACTAAAAATTAAAAACTAAGAACTCATCTTTTCCAGCTCTTCCCGGACCACCTCCCGGTCATCGAAATGAATCCGCTTCGACCCGAGAATCTGATAGTCTTCGTGTCCCTTCCCCGCAATCAGAACGAGATCGCCCGGCCGTGCGAGCCCAAGGGCGATGCGGATCG
>JACPFH010000404.1 GCA_016183075.1 Deltaproteobacteria bacterium
CGAGCAGATGCGCGCGATCCAGAAAGAGTTAGGAGAGAAAGACGAGTTCAAAAACGAGATTCAGGAAATCGAAGAGAAGCTCAAGGAGAAGAAGCTCTCCGCCGAAGCCAGGGACAAAGTGGAGAAGGAGCTCAAGAAGCTCAAGATGATGTCGCCCATGTCGGCGGAAGCCACCGTTGTTCGCAATTACGTCGATTGGATCCTGAGCCTTCCTTGGAATGAATACACCGACGACAAGCTGGACATCAAAGAGGCCGAACGGGTCCTGGAAGAAGACCACTACGGCCTGGACAAAGTAAAGCAGCGGATCCTCGAGTATTTGGCCGTCCAAAGCCTCGTGGGAAAGATGAAAGGCCCGATCCTCTGCCTGGTCGGACCGCCGGGAGTGGGCAAGACCTCGCTCGGGCGCTCCATCGCTCGGGCGACGGGGCGAAAGTTTGTCCGAGTCTCGCTTGGCGGCGTGCGTGATGAGGCGGAGATCCGCGGCCATCGGCGTACGTACATCGGAGCGCTGCCGGGAAAGATCATCCAGTCCATGAAGAAGGCCGGGTCGAGCAATCCGGTCTTTCTTATGGACGAGGTGGATAAGATGTCCACGGATTTTCGCGGCGATCCCTCCTCCGCCCTGTTAGAAGTCCTGGACCCGGAGCAGAACGTCGCTTTTAATGACCACTACCTGGATTTGGATTACGATCTCTCCAAGGTTATGTTCATCACGACGGCCAACACCTTGGACCGGATTCCGCGCCCGCTGCAAGACCGCATGGAGATTATCCGAATCGCCGGATATACGGAGCTGGAAAAGCTCAACATCGCCAAACGGTATCTCGTGGACAAGCAACGGGAGGCCAACGGGCTTGTCAAGGACAATATCTTTTTCACCGACAACGCCATTCTCGGCTTGGTCCGGCATTATACGAAAGAGGCTGGGGTGCGGAATCTGGACCGAGAGCTCGCATCGCTCTGCCGCAAGGTGGCCGTGGAAGTGGTCAAGAAGGACCGCAATGCGAGTATCCGGATCAGCGCCAAGAGCCTGCATAAATATCTGGGGGCGGCCAAGTACCGTTACGGAAAAGCCGAGGTCGAGCAGCGGATCGGCGTCACGACGGGACTGGCCTGGACCGAATTGGGCGGCGAGCTTTTGGCAACCGAAGTTACCGTCGTGCCGGGCAAGGGCCAGCTGACCGTGACCGGGCAGTTGGGAGACGTCATGAAGGAATCCGCGCAGGCGGCGATGAGTTATGTGCGCTCGCGCGGGGACGAGCTGGGATTAGAGAGGGATTTTTACCAGAAGGTCGACGTGCACCTCCATGTTCCCGAGGGCTCCATTCCCAAGGATGGGCCGTCAGCGGGAATCACGATGGCGACCTCGCTCGTTTCTGCTCTGACGCGCATCCCGGTTCACCATGATCTCGCCATGACGGGGGAGATCACCCTGAGAGGCAGGATCCTTCCCATAGGGGGACTGAAGGAAAAGGTACTGGCGGCCCACCGGGGTGGGATCAAGACCGTACTGATCCCAGCGGAAAACGAGAAGGACATCGAAGAGATTCCGCCCTTGATCCTGAAGACGGTTGAGCTCGTCCTGGTGTCACACATGGATGAGGTCCTGAAAAAGGCGCTCGTTCTTGCAGACCCGAACAACTTTTTGCGCAAGGACGTTCCGCCCGGTCGAGCCGACGAAGAACGGCCGGCCTACGGAGACAAGGAAGAAGAGGGGCCCGGAGCCGATATCTTACCGCAATAGGCCGGGCTGGCGTCAGGGCAACTCCGAGGTTTGACACGGCGAGCCTCCTGTGGTTATAAAGGTGCCTTGTTCTTCGGTCAAGTTCGGCAGGAAGACGTGGGATCATGACGAAGGCGGATCTGGTCGACTCGGTGGCGAACAAGGCAGAGATTTCGAAAGAGAAGGCCGAAGAGATTGTCAACGGGGTATTCGACGATATCACCGTCGCCTTGAAGAACGGAGAAAAGGTCAACATCTCCGGGTTTGGCACCTTCTCGATTTCCTATCGCAAGGCGAGAACCGGGAGAAATCCCAAGACCGGAGAGGCGATCCAGATCGCCTCTTCTCGGGCTGCCAAGTTTAAAGCGGGCAAAACCCTGAAAGAGTCACTCAGCTAACCCAATCGGCTTCTTTGCGATCGGAGGAGAACTTGAGACGGCGGAGAGAGGGGGGTCTCAAGTGAGGGGAAGGAAGCTCAGGTTTTCAGCCGAGAGGGCGGTTAGCTCAGCGGGAGAGCATCGGCCTTACAAGCCGGGGGTCACAGGTTCAAATCCTGTACCGCCCACCAGGACGGCAAAGGCAAAAGTAAAGAATTTTCGTGATTTTTGACTTTTACCTTTTTACTTTTGACTTGTTTTTGACGGGGTCGTAGTTCAGTTGGTTAGAACGCCGGCCTGTCACGCCGGAGGTCGCGAGTTCGAGTCTCGTCGGCCCCGCCATTCTTACGGGCTGGCAGGTCCTTCGAGCTGCTAGCAAAGCCAGAGTATCGGTTGCGAGATGAAGACGTTTCAAATGAAAACCAAGGAAGCCCTCGACCAGCGCCAGTGGTACGTCGTGGATGCGAGGGGGAAGATCTTAGGTCGGCTCGCCAGCGAGGTCGCCAGGATCCTGAGAGGCAAACACAAGGCCGGCTTCACGCCCCATGTGGATGGGGGTGATTTTGTGATTGTGGTCAACGCGGAAGGGGTAAAGCTTACGGGCAAGAAATTGGCGCAGAAAGTTTACTACCGCCATAGCGAGTATCCGGGGGGCCTCCGCGAAATGTCGGCCGGCAAGCTGCTTGCCAGGAAGCCTGAAGCGATGATTCGGGCCGCGGTGAAGGGGATGTTGCCGAAGAACCGTCTGAGCAGGAAGCTGGTTACGAAGCTGAAAGTTTACGCTGGGCCCGATCATCCCCACCAGGCACAGAAACCCCAAATGCTAGATTTGTAGGAGCTTACGGATGGCGGAGAAAGTCTATTATGCGACCGGACGGCGGAAGACCTCGGTGGCTGGTGTGTTTTTGCGGGAGGGAAAGGGCAACGTCCGGATTAACGACCGGCCTTTGAACGATTACTTTGGGCGCGAGACGGCCCGTATGATCGTGCTTCAACCCTTTGAAGTGACCCAGAGCGTCGGCAATTACGACACCGAGGTCAATGTCACGGGGGGAGGCATATCCGGTCAGGCGGGGGCAATCCGTCACGGCATCACGCGCGCCCTCATCCAAGTTAACCTCGATTATCGCTCGCCACTTAAGAAAGCCGGCTTCGTCACGCGCGACCCGCGCGCGGTCGAGCGGAAGAAATACGGCCGCCATAAGGCGCGCAAGCGACCGCAGTACTCGAAGCGTTGAAATCATCGGCGAAGAAAGCTTCCAGCACCAGGCGAGCCGGTCTTCGCGTGGCTGTGCTAGGGGCTACGGGCTACACGGGGGTCGAGCTTCTCCGCGTCTTGGCGCAACACCCGCGGGTCAGAGTGACCGTGGTTACCTCGCAGCAATTTGCGGGAAAGCCGCTCAGCGAGGTGTATCCGTCCTTGGCTGGCAAGTGCGATTTGGTTCTGGAAGAGTTGGACGTTGCGAAGGTCGCCTCGCGAAGTGCCTTGGCCTTTGCTGCGCTGCCGCATAAGACGTCCATGGAAGTCGTGGCGGCGCTGGTTGAGCAAGGCCTGAGAGTGGTTGATCTCAGCGCTGATTTTCGGCTTCACGATCCCGAGGTTTACCGCCAGTGGTACAGCCCGCACAAGGCCCCCCGTTTGTTGCGGCAGGCCGTCTATGGTCTTACAGAAATTCACCGTCGATCGATTTCCAGGGCTCGCCTGGTTGCCAATCCGGGTTGCTATCCCACCGGAGCTGTACTCGGCTTGGCGCCACTCTTTGCTCGGAGGCTGGTTCGCGGGACGGTCTTGATCGATGCCAAGTCAGGGGTCACTGGCGCCGGTCGGAGCAGCGCCGTGGAGCTCTCCTTCAGCGAGGTCAACGAAAACTTCAAGGCGTATAGTGTGGGCGTACATCGCCACACCCCGGAGATCGAGCAAGAGCTGAGCGAAATTGCCAAAAGCACGGTTTCCATCCTTTTCGTTCCCCATCTGGTGCCGATGAGTCGCGGCATCTTGTCGACCATGTACGTGGAGCTCAAACGACGAGTTTCGGACACCGAACTTGCACTGCTCTACAAGACCTTCTACCATAACGGCCCCTTCGTCCGCATTCTCCCCTACGGGGTTTTCCCTGAGACTAAAGAGGTCCGAGGCTCCAACGATTGCGTCGTCGGGCTTCGCTACGAGCCGCGCGCTAAGCGCCTTATCGTGATCACGGCGCTCGACAATTTGGTAAAAGGAGCGGCAGGCCAGGCCGTGCAGAATATGAATCTGATGTACGGTTGGCCCGAGGCTGAGGGACTGCGCGGGGCGGCCCTGGTTCCTTGAGGCTTGCCTAAAACAAACGTCTTATTTGAGGTTACGTTCCTCGGGGGGCGTCTCTTCCGGCCGCGGCCGATGGGTCTGTGCCATGGGCCGTACCGTTTGTAATCGGACGTCCGCGGCCTCCAGCCACGCCCCCCTGCGGAACCCTCAATCGGACTTGCGCAGAGACCTACGTAACGCTCGTAAAGACGTTTGTATTAGTCCTGCCCGAGAGCGAAGAAGAGCCCAACCAAGCCTAGGCTCAGGTTGGGCACCCAAGCGGCAATCCAAGGATGCACTGCGCCACTGTGGCCGAGCGAAACGGAGAAGGCCATCACAAACCAGTAGCCAAGACCGACCAGGAGACTGAGTCCAAAAGCAAGCGCCATCCCTCCTCCGGGCCCACGCCCGAGCGCAAAGGGAATGCCGAGAAGAACCAGTAAAGGAGCGAGCAGAGTTAGGGCGAATTTGACCTGCAGGTCGACTTCGTATTCCGTAGTGTTTAGACCTTTGGACTTGAGATCGCTGATCTGCTTCTTAAGCTCAAAGATGCTGAACTCCTCCGGCTCGCGCACGAAGATCTTGAGATCTTCCGGGGTTTCCGCCAGGGGCAGAGCGATATCCCGCTTGCGCTGCGTTGTCGTCCCGCCGGGATGGAACGTCCATTCCGTGGCCCCGGAGACGTCCCAGTGCGTGCCGTCCCAGCGGGCCCGGGCCGCCTCAATCACGCCTCTAAGGCTAAAGTCGCGATTGAGCAAGAAGACGGAAACTCCCAGCAGGATGTTTGCCTTCGCATCGAAGCGATCCACGCGGATAAAGCTATCTTCACCCCGAATCCAGATGTCCTCGGTTCCGAGCAAGCTGCGAGGCTGCTTTTTCTGGACCTCCGTTTTGTAGATGTATTGGGCCTTGCGGGTAAAGACCGGCACGAGCCCTTCACTCCAGAAAAAGCCAAGCACGCCAATCACAAGCGAGCACGCCAGCAGCGGCAGAGAGATGCGCCGCAGGCTGAGGCCGCTCGAACGCATGGCCGTGATTTCCTGGTGGCGGGACAGCGTTCCGAGAAAAAAGAGCGTGGAAAACAAAGCGGCGAACCCGACGACACGGGAGATCAAAACCGGCATTTTGTAGAGGAAGTATCTGAGCGAGGTCCACACCGGGGCGCCAGCCTTGAGCAAATTGTCGATGCGGTCGAAAAAGTCGACTACAAGATAGAACGCCGTGATGCACAGCAGACTGAGGGCAAAAAGCTTAATAAAGCCGATGGCCAAATAGCGGTCGAGCAGGCTTCCCAGCGGAACCGAGGCGTTGAGATCTCGTTGCTTCAAGGCTTCCTGCCTCCGGAGGTTCGGTGCTTGAATCTGGCCAGTCTTCGCGTCAAGTACGAGGACAGGGTTTCCAGCCGGTCGGCGATGCCGAGGGGAGACTCGTTCAGGGCTTTTCGAAACACGTGCGCGGCGATCAGGGCCACGACAATCGCGGGCATCCAGAGCGCCAACCATGGGGACAGGATTTCGCGCTCGCCGAGCGCCTTGCCGAATGAAAGCAAGGTGTAGTACACGAGCAGCCATAACAGGCACACGGTCAACCCCCAGGCGCGGCTGGCGCGCGCGCGGGTGGGCACCAGGACGAAACCGACGCCGAGGAAAGCGAAAAGCAGAGGGGCGAGGGCAAAGGAGAATCGCTGGTGGAGCTCCATGAGCTCGGCGGTGGCTCGTAAACCTTGTTCCCGTTTTTGAGATATGGCATGCGTCAGACGCCTGAGCGACATCTCGCGTGGTCCGCGCTCTTTGCGGCGAGCGGGGCTGAAGACCTCCTCAAGGTCGAGCTTAAAGTGATAGAGGTTGAAATTGGTGCGGCTGAAACCCGGAGGATTGGTTTCGCGTTCGTAGACTGCGCCGTCGAACAGCTTTAAACTTAAGGTTTTCGTTTCTTCATCGGACAGGATCAGGGCGACTTTGCCGAAGATGATGCTGTCTCTCCCGGGCCGTCGGCGGTCCACAATCAGAATGCCCTGCGCGGAGTTTCCGGGAGGCACCACCTCCTCGACGTAGATGAGGACCTTGGGGAAGTCGTCGTTAAAGACCTTCTCTTTGAGGCCCGTCATCACGTGGGTTCTTGCGATGTCGTAGAGCGTTTTCTTCAACGCGAGCTGGGCGTGGGGCCCAACCCAGGCCGCCATGAGGAAGGTGAGGAGCGCAACCCCCAGTGCGAGCGCTGCCACAGGGAGGAGAATATGGATGGGGCTGGCACCCGAAGCCTTGAGGGCGAGGATTTCCTGATCGCTCGATAGCCTGCTTAGGCCCAGGAAAACGCCCAGTAGTAGCGCCATGGGGAGGGTTAGCTCCAAGAAAGTCGGCACGAACAAGCCGAGCAGTTTCAGGGTCTGGACCAGCGGCAGCCCGCGGGTGACCACGAGGTCGACGAGTCTCAGGATCCGCGCGGTGAGCAAAATCACGGTGAAGGCAAACAGGCCGATCAGCAGCGGAGGCAGGATCTCGGCGATGAGGTAGCGGGCTAAAGTCCGTTTCACGATAGCATCATGTTATCCGGTGCTTCTCTTTTTGTAAAATGTCTCTACAATAAGAGAGGCCCGCCGATGGAGTCCAAGGAAAAGTCCCTTTTTCTTTTTGGCATCAATTCTGTCCGAGAGAAGCTTAGGGCCTCGCCCGCGCAGGTGCTGGAGGTCTTGATGGCCACGGGACGCAGGGGGATTTCCTTGCGCGCTCTGGATGCCGAGGCAAGGCGGCGGGGGATCGCCGTGCGGTATCTCGAAGCGGGGCGGCTGGACTCGCTGGCGGAAGGCGCTAAGCATCAGGGGATTGTGGCCCGAGTGGAGATGTACCCTTACCATGATTTTTCGGCCTTGCTTCGCGGGCTGCCACGCTCCGCCGGCCATCACTGGGTTCTGCTCTTGGATGGCCTCAACGACCCGCGCAACTTCGGCGCGGTTTTACGCGCCGCGGAGGGGGTGGGGATCGAGGACGTAGTTATTCCCACGGATCGCTCGGTCGGCGTGACCCCGACGGTGGCGAAGGCTTCGGCCGGCGCGGTTCACCACCTGCGGATCTGTCGCGTGGCCAATCTCAGACGGGCGATTTTGGCCCTTAAGGAAAGAGGCTATTGGGCGGTGGGCTTGGATGCACACGCAAAAGACGGGGTTTTCGACAGAGCCTATCCTGAGAAGCTCGCAGTGGTGTTGGGATCCGAGGGGCTCGGGATACGACCCTTGATCCGCCAGGAGTGCGATTTTTTGGTTTCGCTGCCGATGCGGGGAAAGGTGGACTCCCTGAACGTGGCGGTTGCCGGGGGAATCTTCCTTTATGAGCTGCTGCGGCAGAAGGAACAGGGATCCCCCCGACGGGAACCGGTGGGTAAGAATTGTGTTGACAAGGCGTCGGAAAAATGCTTTAAGTAATGGTTTACAATAAAAGAGTTCTCTAGTCTTACTTGGCGTCATTCACTAAAAGGGTTAAAAGCTAGGTTCTATTTTTTTCCGTGCATCTCCATTGCCACCGGTTGCGGGCGGGAAGAGGTTTCTTGCGTGCCTGCGCGGGATTGTTGAGTTCACGGGCGAGGCTGGCGTAGCTCAAGGGCAGAGCAGCTGATTTGTAATCAGCAGGTTGTAGGTTCAATTCCTATCGCCAGCTCCAAAGCGAGCGGTTCGGGCTGTCGGTTGAGGTCACAAGAGATGTCCCCTGGCCGTCACGTGGATCGGGTCTAGGGGGTAGCGGAGGAGAGGTTCCCGAGTGGCCAAAGGGAGCAGACTGTAAATCTGCCGCCGTACGGCTTCGGAGGTTCGAATCCTCCCCTCTCCACCATGCTGCGGGAATAGCTCAGTTGGTAGAGCGCG
>JACPFH010000405.1 GCA_016183075.1 Deltaproteobacteria bacterium
AGTAAGATTACTAGCCCCAAGTCTGTCGGACTCCTGGGAATGCGAGAGCGCGCCGTGCTCCTGGGGGGAGAAGTCGACATCAGAGGTATAAAGGGAAAAGGAACCACGGTAACCGCGAGGATACCGCTTGCACAAGAAGGACGCGGAGACGCTGAGACACGGAGACAGGGAGACACGGAGAAACGGTGACGCGAAGACGCGGGGAATCGCCGTGTCTCCGTTTCACCGATTCCCCGATTCGCCGCGTCCCCGTGTCGAAACAGAGGTCCACGCCATGATAAGGGTTCTCATCGCGGACGATCACCCGGTTGTTCGGAAAGGATTGAAGCAGATTCTCGCCGAGGTTCCCGACATCGAGGTAACCGGCGAGGCCTCCGACGCACGAGAGCTGATTGAAAATGTTCAAAAAGAAATTTGCGACATTATTCTGTTGGACATCACCATGCCCGGCAGGGGTGGGCTGGACGCCTTAAAGGAATTGAGACGAGATTTTCCAACAATTCCCGTGCTTGTTCTAAGCATGCATCCGGAAGATCAATACGGAGTGAGAGTGCTCAAGTCCGGCGCTGCGGGGTATATGACCAAAGAGAGCGCCCCGGAGGAGTTGGTGGAGGCGATCAAAAAAGTCCATGGCGGCGGGAAATACCTCAGCCCGTACCTCGCGGAAAAATTAGCATTCGAGCTGGTTGAGGGCTCCGACAAACCGCCCCACGAAAGGCTCTCCGACCGGGAGTTTGAAATTCTCCGCCTCATCGCGTCGGGTAAAACCGTGTCACAGATCGCATCCATCCTTTCGCTTAGCGTAAAAACGATTAGCACCTACCGGGCCCGCATCCTGGAAAAGATGACAATGAAAACCAACGCCGAACTAACCCACTACGCCATACACAACAAGCTGGTAGATTGAGACACGGCTGACACGGTGACGGGGAGACACGGAGACACGGCGATGGTAAATATCAGGAGCTATAGCGAACTTCATGTTTATCGAAACGGGGTCGAAGCTGCCATGGAGATATTCCAGATCACAAAGGACTTTCCTCCGGAGGAAAAATATTCCATGGTCGACCAGATTCGCAGATCTTCGCGGTCTGTGTGCGCGAACATCGCGGAGGCTTGGCGCAAGCGAAGGTACAAGGCGGCTTTTGTCGCGAAATTGAGCGATGCGGAAAGTGAAGCATGTGAAACTCAGGTATGGATTGAGTTTGCCTACAAATGCAACTACATCGACGCATCAACGAAAGACAAATTGGATGCTGACTACAACCAGATTATCGGCCAACTCGTCAGGATGATCGACGAAGCCCCAAAGTGGATAATTAAACCCAAACACTAGACTTCTCGTTCTCTCCCTTTCTCCCATCCTCCCCTTCTCCGTGTCTCCCCTTCTCCGTGTCTCCCCTTCTCCGTGTCTCCGCGTCCCTTCCCGTAGGACAAACACCGACAAAAAAATCAGCCATTCGCTGATAGTCTCCGCCTTTCGCGAAATGTACAATTGTGGGGTTTTTTGGCTTTGGAAGTGCAACTATCAACATAGGCAGCAGGCGGTCCATATGCGAGTTCTTATAGCGGATGACTCAGCGATCGTGCGTGAACGTCTGGTCACAATGCTGAGTGATCTGGAGGGCATCGAGATCGTCGCCCAAGCAGCCGACGCGGAAGAAACCGTGCGAATAGTAAACGCGCTTGAGCCAGACGCTGTCATCCTGGACATCCACATGCCCAAAGGAAACGGCCTTTTGGTCCTGGAAGAGATCAAAAGAAAATATCCCTCGATGACCGTCATCATGCTAACGAATTACCCGTATCGCGAGTACCGGAAAATCTGCGATGAGCTGGGGGCGGATCTCTTCTTCGACAAATCCGCCGACTTCGACCTACTTCCGGATACGCTCCTCCGCTTGGCTCACAGCTCCGCCACCCCACTAAAGGCTGTAAAACCATGAACCATATGTCGGGTCTCGCTAGGGTTATGCTCTCAGTCACACTCTGTAAACTGGGGCTTCGCCGTCAGGGCAAGGAGGTTTTATGAGTCCGGAAAGAAGAGCCCAAAGGGCGGGGATACGGCGATCACCCGGCTCGCCGGCGGCGGAATTGAAGATCTCTCCTCGTTTCTGCAAAACATCCTGATTCCACAATCCGAAGTCCGCAATCAAACTAAGGAGGAGCGACATGAAACGTTCGAATGACAGGGGAAGAGAGGAGCTACAGGCCTCCCAGTACGCCCGCAGCCTGATTGAGGCGAGCCTCGACCCCCTGGTTACCATCAGCCCCGACGGCAAGATCACCGACGTCAATGAGGCCACGGTCAAAGTCACCGGCATGCCCAGGGACAAACTCATCGGCACAGACTTCTCCAACTATTTCACCGAGCCTGACAAAGCCCGCGAGGGCTACCGGCAGGTCTTCTCCCAAGGCTTTGTCACCGACTACCCGCTGACGATTCGGCATAAAGATGCGCGGTTGACGGATGTGCTGTACAACGCTTCGGTCTACAAGGATGGGCGAGGCAACGTGCTCGGGGTGTTTGCGGCGGCGCGGGATGTCACAGCCCAGAAGCAGGCCTCCCAGTACGCCCGCAGCCTGATTGAGGCGAGCCTCGACCCCCTGGTTACCATCAGCCCCGACGGCAAGATCACCGACGTCAATGAGGCCAC
>JACPFH010000402.1 GCA_016183075.1 Deltaproteobacteria bacterium
CTGGCGCTGGGCCGGGCGCGCTGCTGATCGATATGTCGAGCATATCGCCGGTGGTCGCTCGCAAACTCGCGCTCGAGGCCAAAAGGCGTGGCTTCGACATGGTGGATGCCCCGGTGAGCGGTGGGGAAGCGGGCGCGATCGGCGCCACGCTGTCGATCATGATCGGCGGCGAGACCTCGGCCGTGGAGCGGGCGCTGCCGATTTTTCAGGCGTTGGGAAAGAACATCGTGCATGTCGGCGATGCCGGCGCGGGACAGGTAACGAAGGCGGCGAATCAGATCGTGGTCGGTGTCACCATTGCGGCGGTCAGCGAGGCCCTGGTGCTGGCTGCGAAGGCCGGAGTCGATCCTGCCAAGGTGAGGCAGGTGCTGCTCGGGGGCTTCGCGCAGTCGCGCGTCCTCGACGCGCACGGGCAGAGAATGTTGGAACACAATTTCAAGCCCGGCTTTCGCATCCGCCTCCATGAGAAAGATCTCAAGATCGCTCTCGCGGCGGGTGGAGAATACGGCGTGCCGCTCGTGATTACGGGAATTGTGGCTCAGATCATGACCGCCATGAGGTCCACCGGGCGCGGCGATCTGGATCACTCAGGATTAGTGACGCTCATCGAGGATCTGGCCAAAATCGACCTGAGCCAAAAACAGGTTTGACCCGGTTCCGGCTCAAGAGGAGAACACTATGTGGCGCGCAGTGATCGCTCTGGCACTGTGGTATTTCATCGGCGCCGGTGCAGCGTGGGGAGTGCCGGTCCGAGCAGCCTATCCCTCCCCGAATGTGCAGTTCCTGCCTGCCTTCGTCGCCCTGGAGAAGGGTATTTATAAGAGCGAAGGGCTGGAGGCGGAGCTGATCTCCGTGCGGTCGGCCTTGACCGCAGTGCAAGCGCTCATCGGAGGCCAGATCCAATTCATTCTGACCATCGGCCCGCAGATGCCGGCGATCTGGGAAGGGACGGACATCATCCTTTTGGCTCAGCAGGTGGGGCGTCCCACGTTTTCGCTCATCGTAAGCCCCGAGATCCAAAAAATTTCCGATCTCAAAGGGAAAAAACTGGGGGTGAGCTTTGGCGGCTCTACGTTCGCGGGAATAAAGGCCCTGTTGGAGCTGAACAGGGTTGCGGATAAAGACGTGCAGTATATCAGCATCCCCGGTAGCGGGCCTAAAGTGGCGGCCTTGAAACAAGGGGTTATTGCTGGCACTCTTCTCGCGCCGCCGGCGGACTACATGGCGGTGAAGGCGGGGTTCAAGCGTCTGGTGAACCTGGCCGACGTTTTCAGGGATACCGCCTTTACCGGGCTGGCTGCTTCGGGTAAAACTGTGCGGGAAAACCCCCAGCTCGTAAAAAGGATGGTCCGAGCCATTGTCAGGGGGGTTTTCCACACCCGAGATTACCCCGAGGACGCCATCCAGGTCATGGTCAAGCATCTGCGGATGGAGCGTGAGGCCGCTTTGGATGCGTACCAGATGATTCGAGACTCTCTCAATCCGGTCCCCACAGAAAAAGGGGTGGAGTTGATGGCTCAGTGGCAGGCCGTCGCTTTAGGAGTGAAACCTAAACGCAAGCCTGCAGAGTATATGAACCTCAGTTTCGTCAACGAGGCCATGGCTGAGCTGAGCCGGAAGTGATTCGAGGGTGACAAACTTCCCCTTGACGCGGGCATTCGGATTCAACTATTTATACGGCGATTCTTAGACGAGGACTCCGGCTGCCTCATGGGATCCAGTCGTGCCTCGGGCTCTCGCATCATGCGCCCCGAGTTTCATGCGGGGAGCGGCGTCATTGAGGAGGACAGAAATGTTGAATCTTCAGGAGCGACTCGACCCAAAGCAGACGGCACTGATCGTAATAGATGTCCAAAATGACTTTTGTCATCGTGAGGGCGCCCTAGCCCTCTCACATGGAGCAAGTATCGTGGAGGACATCGAGGCGGCCATGCCTAATCTTCACCGTCTAATTAATGCCGCCCGGCTCGCCGATGTCTTTGTGGTGTTTATCCGGTCCATCTATGATGATCAGTATTTATCGCCGGCGATGCAGGATCAAAGAAAGCGCCGCGGCAGTAAAAAGGTATGTCAGACCGGGACCTGGGGTGCGGAATTCTACGGAGGGATTGAGCCCGATGTCGCACGGGCTGAGATCGTTGTCGTTAAGCATCGTTTTAACGCGTTCTCGGGCACCGAGCTCGATGAGACGCTTCGCCGTCGCGGCATCACGCGTGTTGTGTGCTGCGGATTCACGACCTCAGTCTGCGTCGAATCGACTGCTCGTGACGCCTTCTTTCGGGACTATTTTACCGCAATTGCCGGCGATGC
>JACPFH010000403.1 GCA_016183075.1 Deltaproteobacteria bacterium
CGCCCTTTGTTGTCGCTTCCCGCAGCTTACCCAGCCGAACCGGGGAAGGCCTGATTCGGAAAGAACTAGCCACTTTCTGCTGGATTTTGAGTTTTTTCGCCTTGGTTGCCTTGGTGGGATTTCAATGGGGCTTGCCGGCCGCCGTGCTGTTGTATCTTAAGTTTGAGGCAGAGACATCCACTATCCCGTCAATTCTTTACTCGGGGGCCTGTTGGGTTTTCTTATACGCGACCCAGGCATGGCTTCATCTCCCCTTATATGAGGGGTTTCTCTTTTCAGGCTTATTCTGAGGGCCGCTCTTCGCCGTGGAGTCGGGTACAGGAACCAGAGCTGAACGCGGCACGCCCAATGTTGCAGGCGCAGGAGAGCGGACTGGGCCGGCCCCGTTGCTTCAGGTAGAGAACCTCAAGACCCACTTCTTCACCCGCTGGGGCGTCGTCAAGGCGGTGGACGGGGTTTCCTTTTCCCTGCGCGAGGGTGAAACGCTCGGCCTGGTCGGAGAGTCCGGGTCCGGCAAGAGCGTGACGTGCCTTTCGATCCTGCGCCTGGTCCCCAAGCCCGCCGGCCGGATCGTCGGCGGCCAGATTCTCTTTGAAGGCCGTGATCTCCTGAGTCTGGGCGAAAGGGAGATGCGAAAGTACCGGGGCCGCCAAATCTCCATGATCCTGCAGGACCCCTTGACCACGCTAAACCCCGTTTTCACCATTGGCGCGCAGGTGCGCGAGCCGCTTCGGATCCATCGCCTGGTCGAGCGCGACTCAGTGAAACAGCGGGTCCTGGAGCTTCTGCGTCTCGTGCGTATTCCCGCGGCCGAGTCTCGGTTGGAAAACTATCCTCACCAGTTTAGCGGCGGCATGCGCCAGCGGGTCGTTGGCGCGGCCGCCATCGCGTGCCAACCGAAGCTCCTCATTGCGGATGAGCCCACGACGTCGCTGGATGTCACCATCCAAGCCCAGTATCTGCGACTGCTGAAGGAGATCCAGCGCCGATCGAAGTTGGCGCTCCTCTTTGTCACTCACGATTTGGGGATCGTGGCGAAAATATGCGATCGCGTCGCCGTGATGTACGCCGGGCGGATTGTGGAAGAGGCCGCGGTTCGCGAGCTGTTCAGCGCGCCGGCTCATCCGTACAGCCAGGGACTCCTCCACTCCCTCCCCAAACTGCATCAACGCATCGCCCGCCTCCCCTCCATCGAGGGAACCCCTCCGCTCCTGAGCAACCTCCCGCCCGGCTGTCCTTTTGCGCCGCGGTGCCCCAAGGTCATGTCTATTTGCCGCGAACAGTATCCCCCCAAGACTCCGCTTACGACCTCTCACCAGGTCGTTTGCTGGGCGTACGCGAAAGAATCCCATGCCACAAGCCTTGCTCCAAGTTAAGAACGTCAAGAAATACTTTCCTGTCGCCCGCGGTCTTCTTTTCGCAACCTCGGGTTGGGTTAAGGCGGTCGACGACGTCAGCCTTACCGTCGAGGAAAACGAAACTCTGGGGCTCGTCGGGGAGTCCGGCTGCGGCAAAACAACCCTGGCGAAGCTGATTTTGCTCCTGGAAGATCCCATGGCTGGCGAAGTTCTCTTCCGCGGCAGGAACCTTCAGGAACTCAGCCGCGGCGAAATGCGCCAATACCGCAGCGCGGTTCAAGCGGTATTCCAGGACCCGCACAGCGCCTTGAATCCAAGAATGCGGATCGGCGAGATTATCGGGGAGCCACTGGCGGTCAATCACCGGCTCCCGAAGAAAGCTATTCAGGAGCGCGTCGCCGAGGTTATGGAGCAAGTCGGACTTGACCCGGCCTATGCTCGTCTCTACCCGCATGAATTCAGCGGCGGCCAACGGCAGCGCATCGCCGCCGCCCGAGCGCTCGCCAGCAACTCTAAGGCCATCGTCCTCGACGAGCCCGCGGCTTCGCTCGACGTGTCCATCCGCGGCCAGATCATCAACCTGTTTAAAGATCTGCAGGAAAAGCTTGGGCTGAGCTATCTCCTCATCACCCACGACCTCGCCGTCTCGCGCCACCTGAGCCATCGGGTTGCGGTTATGTATCTGGGAAAAATCGTCGAGCTCGCCGCCGCCGACCCGCTCTACGCCGAACCGCTGCATCCGTATACAAAGGCGCTGCTTTCCGCCGCGCTTCCCTCTCATCCGGACGAGACGCGGGAAGAGATCGATATCAGCGGCGAGGTTCCAAGCCCCCTGGATCCGCCGTCGGGTTGCCGCTTCCGCACGCGCTGCCCATTCGCCATCGAGCGGTGCGCCGAGGTCGAGCCGCCGCTTAAGGAAGTCGCCCCCGGCCGCGAGGTCGCCTGCCATCTTTACCCGTGATATCCGATCATGGGTGCCTAAAGTCGACATCAGACCCGACTATCGGATACTTTCTCCTCCGTAAAAGGGGGTACGGGGGCCAGTTCGCTTGTTCCGATAGCTCCCGTAGGCTCTCAAGCGCGGGCTGACACCGAGTCATTCGGGCAATTTTGAGTTCTCGGCCGCTCAACCCAAAAGGCGACCCCCTATCATTGACAAGATTTCTTAAAGCGGATAAGCGTCAGAAACGGAGACTGCAATGCGGAGGACCCTACTTTTAGCCTTTTGCTTCTTATGGTTGGCCGTTCATCCCGCCTGGCCTCAGACCCGACCTAAACTCAATGTGGTGTATCCAGCCATCAGCGGTATCAATGCTGCGTTGTGGACGGCCGCCGAGGCAGACACTTTCCAGAAATACGGGCTCGATGTGACGCTGGTCTACATCCCGACCGCTCCCCAGGTTGTCAGAGTCATGCTGTCAGGCGATTCCCCAATCACCTTTACCGGCGGCGCACCCGTGGTCAATGCAAATCTGAGCGGCGCAGACCTCGTGCTTATTGGAGGGGTTGCCAATGTGCCCGCCTTCTATCTGATGGCATTGCCGGAGATCAAATCCATCGAGGAGCTCAAGGGAAAAACCGTCGGGGTTACGCGTTTTGGCTCTTCTACCGATTTCACGATGCGTTATATTCTTCAAAAGCACGGTCTGCAGCCTGACAAAGACGTAACCCTTCTCCAGATAGGAGGAATGCCCGAGCTCGCGGCGGCCATTTCAAAGCGGCTCATTGTCGCTGCGCCTTTTTCCTCGCCCACTAACCTGCGGGCTAAAAACGCTGGCGCACGGATCTTGATCGATATGGCCAAGGCTGGAGTCTACTTCCCTCATACCAATATCGCTACGACGCGATCCTACATTCGAGCCCACCGGGATGTGGTCCTGAACTTCCTACGGGGATACTCCGAAGGCATACAGAGGATGATCACAGACAAGGCCTTCACTAAAAAAGTCCTTCAAAAGTATACGAGGGAGAATGACGACGAGATCATTGAGACCACTTACCAGTATGCATTAGACTACGTAGCACGACCTCCCTATCCTACCCGGGAGGGAATTATCGAAACCCTCAAACAAAGCACCCATCCTAAGGCAAGAACGGCCAATCCGGATGATATTGTTGATATGAGCTTGGTAAAGAGCCTGGAGGATAGCGGCTTCTTTAAACAGATCGGGTTACGACAGTAAGCAACTACAAGGGAAACACCCAGAACTGGATTATCCGCGTCGGCGGCCATGCCGCTCTCGTCAATGTTGCCAGGGAGGCTAAACAGCACGGAGCACGGCGTGCGGAGGCTGGTCTTTGCCCACATGGGTCGCCCAACGATCAGGGCAATGGATGCTGGACATCGGCCGGTATTCGGGGATTTCGGAGAGGACGGGAAGAGGTACGTAGTGCGCCGAAGCACCGCCAATCGACGCCCAGCCAACTAACCACTGGCTACTGTCCAGTGGCCACGCTATATTGTTGACATGGAGCGGGAGTTCCATTCGATCTACTCTCATGGATTCATTCGAGCGGCAGTTTGTACTCCGTTTCTGCGAGTGGCTGACCCTCAATTCAACGTCGAGCGGACTCTAGGCCTCGCTAAGCGCGCCTCGGAGTTGAATGCGGCCGTCGCGCTCTTTCCAGAGCTTGGGATTTCGGCCTACTCGAATGAAGACCTATTCCATCAAGACGCATTGCTCGATGCCGCCGAGGCTGCGCTAGCTCGCTTGGTTTCCGAGAGCCGCTCTTTCGTTCCGGTCATCATCGTCGGCGCCCCGCTGAGACTGGAGGGGAAGCTGTTCAACTGCGGCGTCGTGATTCACAGCGGACGCGTGCTTGGTCTTGTGCCTAAGACCTACTTGCCGAATTACAGGGAGTTTTACGAGAAAAGGCAGTTCACTTCCGGCCGCGCGGCGGTCAGTCAGGAGGTTCTCTTTCTCGGTCACCGCGTGGCTTTCGGCAGCGACCTGATTTTTGATGCCATCAATGTCGGGAACTTTGCGCTGCACGTCGAGATCTGCGAAGACGTTTGGGTTCCGATCCCGCCGAGCACGTACGCCGCGCTTGCAGGAGCGACCGTTCTTGCAAACCTGTCGGCAAGCAACATCACGATCGGAAAAGCCGAATACCGACGCGATCTCTGCGCCTCGCAGTCTGGCAAATGCATCGCAGCCTACCTGTACTCGGCAGCCGGGCCGGGGGAATCGACCACTGATCTCGCGTGGGACGGCCATGCTCTGATCTACGAGAACAACGAGCTGTTGGCCGAAGCGGAGCGTTTTTCGTCCGAGGAACAGGTAATTGCCGTCGATGTTGATCTCGAACGCTTGGCACAGGATCGGATGCGGATGACGAGCTTTAATGATTCAGTAGCCGATCATCGCGAAAGGCTGCAGGCGATTCGCCGAGTCGCATTCGAGTTCCAGGTCCCGGAAGGCGAGGTCGCTTTGATGCGGCCCGTTCAGCGCTTCCCTTATGTGCCACACGGCCTCGCATCGCGCGATCAGCGCTGCTACGAAGCGTACAACATTCAGGTGCACGGGCTGCTGAAGCGACTTGTGAGCACGGGGATTCAGCGCGCCGTGATAGGTATTTCCGGCGGCCTCGATTCTACTCACGCCCTTATCGTCGCCGCTAAGACCATGGACAGGCTTGGCCTGCCGCGCAAGAACATCCTCGCTTATACCATGCCTGGTTTCGCCACCAGCGATGTGACGCTGACTAATTCGCAGGCTTTGATGCAGGCTCTGGGAGTAAGCGGTGAAGAAATTGATATCAAGCCCTCTTGCATGCAAATGTTTCGGGACATCGGCCATCCGTTCAGCAAGGGAGAGCCGGTCTACGACATCACGTTTGAGAATGTCCAAGCAGGCGAGCGCACGTCGCATCTGTTCCGCCTGGCTAATCGACACAACGCGCTTGTGCTTGGGACTTCCGATTTGAGCGAACTGGCATTGGGCTGGACGACCTATGGCGTCGGCGATCACATGTCACATTACAATGTGAATGCCTCGGTGCCAAAGACCTTGATTCAGTATCTCATTCGCTGGGTCATCAGCTCGCGACAGTTCGACGAAAAGACAAGCGTTACTCTACAGTCGATCCTTGAGACCGAGATTTCGCCCGAGTTGGTGCCACATGCTAACGACCAGCGGGAGAAACCAGCTCAGAGTACCCAGGAGGAGATCGGCCCCTACGAGTTGCAGGATTTCAGCTTGTATTATGCGACTCGATACGGGTACCGCCCTAGCAAGATAGCTTTCCTGGGCTATAGCGCCTGGAGCGACAAGACGCGAGGCAACTGGCCCGATGCGATCCCGGTTGAAAAGCGAAATGAGTATGATCTGGCCGCGATCAAGAAATGGCTGGAAGTCTTCCTCTATCGCTTCTTCAAGACCAGTCAGTTCAAGCGCTCGTGCGTTCCCAATAGTCCGAAGGTTGGTTCCGGTGGATCCCTATCGCCGCGGGGAGACTGGCGTGCTCCTAGTGATTCGGAGGCAGTTGTATGGCTGGATGAGTTGCGCTCGAACGTCCCCGAGTAGGATCGACTTAGACGCGTTTTATCGTGAAATTGTCCTCTGATGGCGGCACAACTTTTTCGGACTCAGATGACGTCATAGCTCTGCCACTGGCCCGGAGGGCGTGAAGCATTTACGAGCCGCGGGGATTGCCGATAGATTGCGCCGGCCTGGCCATCAGGATACGTTTCGTTCTCGTACGAATCGTGAAAGGGGGTCAAGACTGCTCTCAGCTCTTTACGTTTGGTTCGGCAAAAGCCCGGTTCAGAAGAAAAGAGTCTTTGTTTGGATCGGCCGCGAACAACCCGGAGCGGAAAACCCGGCCTCGGCACGGTTCTCAAAAAGACTCGGGAGTCCAATTAGTCCTGATGTCTGAGGCCGAGGCCCCTGGGAAAATTTTGAATCAGGGTCAATTCAGGTTCCGCAGACGCGGATCCAAAAAGTCGCGCAGCCAGTCTCCCAACAGATTGATGGCGAGCACGACGAGCACGAGGGCCAGGCCCGGAAAGAACGACAGCCACCACGCCGTCGTCACGTAGGCCCTCCCGTCCGCGATCATCGCGCCCCAGGAGGGTGTCGGCGGAGGGATGCCGGCGCCCAGGAAGCTAAGCGACGATTCCACGATGATGACCCAGCCGACCTGCAGGGTCGCGAGCACCATCAAAGGATTGACCACGTTGGGAAAGATGTGCCGGCACAGGATCCGCAGCGTCGAACATCCCGCGACCCGCGCCAGCGCGACGAACTCCCTCTCCTTCCAGGTCAGAACTTCGCCCCGGACCAGCCGGGCAAAACGGGCCCACATGACCAGGACCAACACGAGAATGAGATTGCCGAAGCTTGGCCCGAGTGTAACGGCAAAAAGCAGAGCGATGAGAATGATCGGCAGCGAGAGCATGGCATCGGTTGCGCGCATGATGATCCCGTCCGCCCAGCGACCGAAATACCCCGAAAGCAGGCCTAGAATCGTGCCGGCCGTTCCCCCTACAGCCACGGCCGCAAGCCCCGCAACCAGGGAAACGCGCGCGCCGTAAATGATCCGGCTCAGAATATCGCGACCCAGTCGATCGGTGCCGAGAAGGTGAGCTAGCGTCCCGGTCTCTTCCCAAAACGGTGGAACGAGTCGATTCGAAAGCGCCGTCGCATAAGGCGAATAAGGGGTGATCCAGTCGGCCACCACGGCGATGGCGACGAAAAAACCGAAGATGATCGCCGGAATCACAGGCCAGCTCCGGAGCCGACGCAGAAAGGACGCCGACCAAGACCGCGGCAACGCGTCAAACGGAGCCTCTCTAGCCATAGCGGATCCTCGGGTCCAGATAGCCGTAAAGAACGTCAACGAGCAAGTTCGTCGCCAGCGTAATCCCGGAGACGAGCAAGACCACGCCTTGAATCACCGGATAATCACGCCACTGGACCGCTTCGTAAGCGAGCCGCCCGATCCCCGGCCAGGCGAACACTGTTTCCACCACCACGGTTCCCGCCAAAAGGATACCGAAATAAAAACCGACAAAGGTGATCACGGGAATAAGGGCATTCTTGAGCGCATGCTTCCACACCACCGCCAGTTCCCCAACGCCTTTGATCCGGGCGAATTTGACGTAATCGCTATCCAGGACTTCCAGCATGGAAGCGCGCAACAACCGGACGACACCGGCAAGCATAAAGCCGAACAGACCCAAAGTCATGGTAGGGAGGACCAGATACTGCGGGCCCTGATCGCCCCCGGCAGGTAAAAGGTCCAGCCGTACGGCAAAGACAGCAATCAGAATGATACCTGCCCAGAACGTTGGAATGGACTGGCCGAGCAGGGCTAAAGTTCGCGCCGCCACGTCCCAGAAGCTGTCTTTGCGCGTGGCCGCGATGACGCCTAAGGGAAGCGCGATCAGGAGGACGAGGACTATCGAGGCGCCAATCAGTTTTAGACTGTTAGGAAGCCGCTGCGCCAGTAGCTCGGTCACCGGCCTGCGAGTGCGAATCGAAGTTCCCAGATCGCCGTGGCTCAGGCTCCGTAAAAAGAGCAAGTACTGGAAGTGGAGCGGGCGGTCCAGGCCGAGCTGCTGACCGACCCGCTGGCGCAGATCGGGCGGGGCGTCGATCGGCAGCATCACGTCGAGAGGATTCCCGGTGAGTCGCACCAGGCCAAAAACGAAGAGGCTGATGATAAAAAGGGTCAGCAGGCTCTGAATCAGCCGTCCGGCGATGAAACGTTGCATCTGGCACTGAGCCCCGACGCGGCAACAAAAGAGAACCGCAATGAAGCGTGAGAGGGCTAGCGCCCCGCTGTCGCGGTCGCCAGGCTGGGCGTAATATAACCACGATGGGGCCTCACCCTGACATCAGCCACCTGGTTACCGTAGGCCCACAGGGTGCCGCTCACGTCCGCAATCGGGACGCTGCGATATTCCTTGTATAGGATCTGGTACGCCTTTTCGACGGTCTGCGCGATCTCCTCCACGCTGCGGCCGGCGACGGCTTTCTTCGCCACATCCTCGACATTGTCGGCGAGCTGGGTGATTTTCGCATCTTTGGTCCACCATATGTGCAGGTCATCGGCGCCGTTCAAACGCCCAGTGGTCGCGAACACGCTGGCCTGGCCGACCACTTGAGCGGACTGCGGCGACGCCATGTACAGAGGGCGAAACGCCCCCATGTCGCTGGGCACGATCGACGCCCGCACGCCGATGGCCGACCAATAACCGGCCACCGCCTCGGCCACCTGCTGAAATTGGGCAAAGCCGCCCGTTGCAAGCGAGAAAAGCTTGATTGAAAAGCCGTTCGCTACACCCGCCTCGGCCAAAAGCTTCTTGGCCCGCTGCGGGTCGTAAGGATAGGGCTTCAGCGCGCGCGGATATCCGATCGATATCGACGATGGCGGAAAAACGGCCGCCGCCTTGCCTTTGCCGCGAAACAGGGTACGAACCATCTCCTCGCGATTGATCGCAAGGTTCAACGCCTGGCGGACCCGCACGTCCCGGATCGGCCCGGCGTTTTCATAGTAGGTGCCGTAAAGATGAATCCGCACGGATGTCGGCTGGGGGTCCTCGGCCAGTTTCAAGCCGCCGCGCTCCACCTCCGGTACCTCATCGAGGGAGACATCCGCCATGTCGAGCTGGCCGGTCCTGAGCATCGCGATTCGCGTTGCAGCTTCAGGCACCAGGAGGATGTGCAAACGGTCAAAAGAGGGCGGCGTTTTCCAATGTTCCTTCCATGCCTCGAACTCAACGACGTGGCCTACGTCATGGCGCACGAACTTCCATGGCCCCGTGGCGATGGGCCGCTTGGCAAAACCCGCCCAGCCAACTTTCTGGACGTAGTGCTTGGGGAGCACTATCCCCTCGATACCCGGCTGGTTCGAAACGTCGTGAGGAAAAGTGGGCCAGGGAGAGGCCGTCTGGACGCTCACGGTGTAGCGGTCCACCGCCTTGACATCCTTAATGCCCTTGCGAAACTGAACGGCCCGTGAACTTTTCGCCTCGGGCCGCCGGAAGGCTTCCATCAAAGTAAACTGGACATCCTCCGCGGTCAGTTCTCTGCCGTCATGAAACTTTACGCCCTGGCGCAAGCGAAACACCCAGCTGAGGCCGTCGCCGGATAATTTCCAACCGGTGGCCAGAGCGGGTTGGAGCTTGCCGTCAGCGGCAACCTCGGTGAGCCAATCCCACAACGGGCCCGCTATGCCCAGAGACGCGGTGATGGAGGTAACGGTGGGGTCGAGGTTTTCTTCCCCAAAGCTTGTCGTCGCATAACGCAGCGTGCGGGAATCGGCGGGCGCAGGCATCAGCCATGGTGCTGCCAGGATTGCGAGCGCGGCGATATTTGCCAGTCTGAGGAAACGGCGACGACGTTTCATGATCGGTTCACCCCTTTCCGGAGACACCGACTTCCCATAGCGCACCCGGCCGTTCGCTGTCAATCAGGCTTATCCGACTCTTTTCGCTTCCTGGCCCCCTCCGGAATGATGAGCAAACGCCGATAAGGCCCGGTTCCCAGACTCTTTGTGGTGAGCCAGGGATCATCCTGCAAGACCGCGTGGATGATGCGCCGGTCCGCCGCGGTCAGAGCGTCCACGCTGACCGTCGTTCGCTGCCGCTTGGCTTTCTCGCCCAAACGCAATGCCATGTCTTCGAGGCTGCGCCGCCGACGTTCACCGTATTTCTCCGTATCCAGCACCAACTGGACGCCCTCGTCGCCCCGCCGCGCGCTGGCGATCCGGGTGACCAGATACTGCAACGCCTCTAGGGTTTGCCCGCGATGGCCAATCAGGAGACCTCCTTCGCCGCTATGAATGTCGAGCACCACCTCTTCCGGGGCCCCACCCGGTTTCACTTCCACCGTGGCCTCAACCCCCATGAGCCGGAGGATCTCCGCGAGCGCATCTTTTCCTCGCTCCGCCACCGCGTTGCGCTCCTCCTCCCCTTTTTCCTCCGCCGCCGCCAGGGGCCTGCGTACCGAGGCGCGAATGCAGGCTCTCTGGGCGCCAAAGCCAAATAAGCCTTTTTTTCCCTCCGCCACCACCTCCACCTCCACCTGGTCACGCTCCGCACCCAAGATCTTCAGCGCTTTCTCGATCGCCTCCTCTACGCTATCGCCTTGGGTCTCCACGTACTCCATGAGCCACCATCCTCACAAACCGCGCCCTAGCGGTCCATGCGATTGATCAGATACTGCTGCGCTATGGTCAGGATGTTATTCACCAGCCAATAGATGGTCAATCCGGCGGGAAAGGTCACGAACATCGCCGTGAATACCACGGGCATCATCATCATCATGCGCCGCTGGTTGGGGTCACCGGCGCTGGGAGTCATCCACTGCTGCACGAACATACTGGCTCCCATCAAGAGGGTGAGGACGGGAATGCCCAACGACCAGCCTCCCAACGTAAACGGCAGCGACTCCCAGTCCGGCCGTGAGAGATCCTTGATCCAAAGAAACGACGCGTGGCGCAACTCGATCGGCGTGAGGAGCGCGTTATAGAGGCCGATGAAGACCGGAAACTGCAGCACCATGGGCAGACATCCGCCAAGAGGATTGACCTTGTTGCGCCGGTACAGCTCCATGATCTCCTTGTTGAGCTTTTCCCGGTCGTCTTTGAACCTTTCCCTCATCCGCTCCATCTGAGGCTGAAGCTTTTGCATCTGCTTCATCGACACGAAGCTCTTGTGGGTCAATGGCGCGAGCAAAAGCTTGATCAATATCGTAAGCACAATGATGTCGATGCCGTAACTGGCGGTAAAACGGTGGGAAAAGTGCATGACATAGAGGAGGGGAATGGAAACGAAAGCAAAGTAGCCAAAGTCGATAGATCGCTCCAAGCCTTTGCCCAGCGACTTGAGGATTTCCAGATCCTTCGGCCCGATGAAGAGTGTGAAGCGATCTGTGCCCGAGGCGTTGCCCGCAGCGGGGCGTTGCATTTTCATGACCAGTGCGGGCCCCGCCTGGCGCGCGCTAAGCTGGTACTCCCCATTCCCTTGCGGCAGCAGGCTGAAGAGAAAGTAGGTATATCCGAACCCGGCCCAGGAGACGGGTCCCTTCAGCTCGATTGCTTTTTGAATCTCATCGGCAGACTCCCGCCGGATTTTGTTATTGACGAGCGCCAAAAGACCCTCAAACTTTGCATCGTGCTCCTGCTGGTTTCCGCCGGAGGTTACGAGCACGGCCGGAGGGGATGCTCCATCGGCGTTTTCCGCCGCGATCTCGACTTCGATCGGATAGGCAGTCCCGGTGAAAGTAAACTTTTTCACCAGCACGGCGCCCGTGGGCGTCCGGCCGCGAAAGACGAGAGTCCCCCTGGCATCTCCGGTGAGCTTCAGATCCTTACCCTCCACAGCGTAAAGGATCCCCTCGTCATTGAACGGCTTGGGGCCGGAAAGCTCGACTCCCAACGGATAGGGAACTCCCGGCATCGAGGGGACCATCTCGAAGGGGGGGCTCTTCTCTGCCGATGATGCGCGGTAATTCTTCAGCGCGAAGCTCTTCAGTCGACCGCCCTGATTCGTAAAGATGGCGAGGTAGCGGTCGGTCTCAACCCGGATCTCGCCCACGGTCTGCGGCTCGGCCGTGCGCGCCGCTTTGACCTCCTCCGCCTTTGGGAGCCGCTGGGGCGAAGGGGCTGGGGCTTTTTCCGTCACCTTCTCGGGCGGCGGAGACGGCGGGGGCACGTAACGCCTCGATACCCACTCCTGATAAAGGATGAGAATCAGAATCGAAAGGACGACGGCTAACAGAGCGCGCTTTTCCATGAGAGAATTTAGCGAACGGGATCAAAGCCGCCGGGGTGCCACGGATGACACCGCCCGAGCCGGCGCAGCCCGAGACCGATGCCTTTAAGGATCCCGTAGCGCTCGACGGCGGCGCACGTATAAGCCGAGCAACTCGGGAAAAAGCGGCAGGCGCGGGGCAAAAGCGGCGACAAAAATCGCTGATAGCTAACCAGGGCGGCGATGACTCCTTGGCGTAACAACGCAATCACTATCGGTGGCCACTTGCCGGGAAAAATGCGCCTCCAAGCTCTCCTTCGACCTCGCTCAGAGAAAGCTTTTCAGCGCCCTTTCGGGCAATAACGACGAAGTCTCGCTGCAAAGGAATCTCATATCTGTGGCGGCGAAAAAACTCCCTGAGCAGCCGCTTGATCCGATTACGGGCCACCGCGTTCCCCACCTTGGCACTCACCGTGACGCCCAGCCTGCTCTGCCCCTTGTCGTTATTTTGGCTCAGGACAACGAAATGGGAGGTATGAACCCTTCTCCCTCTTCGAGACAGGGCGAGAAACTCCGATCGTCGGGTCAGACGGGCGCTCGTTGGAAACCTTTCCCGGCCCCGAGACAACAAGCCCCCGTGACTAACTAAGTACGAGCCCTTTTCGGCGGCACCGTCACGGTCAACCTCTTCCTCCCCTTGGCCCGCCTCCGTTTGAGAACCTTTCGACCCCCAGGGGTGGCCATTCGCGCGAGAAAACCGTGAGTCCGTTTACGCCTGATGTTGCTCGGTTGATAGGTCCGCTTCATATATCACAGCTCCCTTGGACTATCGGCCCGCAGAACCTTTTCTTTCAACCACACACGGGCCAACTTGTCAAATTTTCCTACGTGATCTCAGCTTTGAGGGCGCGCTGCATGAGATCGCGCACAGCCTCGCGCGGTCGCTTCCCCTCATAGAGAACTCCGTACATTTGCTCGACAATCGGCATCTCCACCCCCAGTCTGGCCGCGAGCGAATGGATCGATCGGGTGTTTCTGACTCCTTCGGCCACCATCCGCATTCCGCCCAAGATCTCGACCAGACTCCTCCCCTGGGCGATCTGGACCCCGATTTGCCGGTTTCGACTGAGGTCGCCCGTACAAGTCAGGATTAAGTCCCCCAGACCGGGGAGGCCGGAAAGGGTGAGGGGATCGGCCCCCATTTTGACCGCCAGCCGAGTCATCTCCGCCAGACCTCGTGTGATCAGCGCGGCCCTGGCGTTATGCCCCAAACCCAGCCCATCGCTGATGCCCGCGGCGATCGCCATCACGTTCTTGACCGCCCCGCCCAACTGCACGCCAATCACATCCTCCGACGTGTATACTCGGAAGCTCGACGTGCTCAGCGCCGCCTGAACTTCCTTGGCCACCTCGGCACTAAACGCCGCCACGGTGGTCGCCGCCGGCAATCCTCGGGCCACCTCCAGAGCGAAATTGGGTCCCGAGAGAAACGCGAGCCGATTTTTTATGCCCGGGCCGAAAACCCCGCCGAAGACCTCGCCCATGGTCATTAAGGTCCCTTCCTCGATCCCCTTCGTAGTGCAGACCCACAGGCTCTGAGGCTCCGCCAAACCGGCGACCGCCTCCAATACTTCCCTCACCGCATGCGAAGGGACAGCGCAAATGAGCATCTCTTTGGAAGAAACGCTCTCGCTCACAGAGCGGGTAGACCTAAGCGATCCGGGCAGAACGATGCCGGGAAGGTAGAGACGGTTTTCGCGCCGATTTTGAATTTCCCGAAAGCACTCCTCCCCATGGCACCACAGTGTTACCTCATGACCCTTTTCGCACAGGAGCTTGGCCAGCGCCGTTCCCCATCCTCCCGCACCAATCACTCCGATCGTCTTGCCCACGGCCCCGGCTCTGCCATTCGTCAATCGTTATCCGTCAATCGCAGTTCCTATGCGTTACTACCAAATTACTATTCTTTACAGAACTCATTGTAACGAGGTAACGCATGGTAACTCATTGACCTTTGACGGTTGACCATTGACGATTGACTATTCCTCTCCTTCTTCCTGTTCCGCCAAGCGGGCCAATGAGACCACACGCTCCCCGTCTTCGAGATCGATCAGACGGACTCCCTGGGTATTGCGCCCGATGACAGATATGTCTTTTACGCGCAACCGAATAATCTTGCCCTTGTTAGTCACCAGCATGAGCTGGTCGTCCTCAGTGACTTGTTGAACGCCGATCACCTGGCCGGTCTTCTCCGTGGTCCGCATCGTAATGATTCCTTTGCCCCCGCGCGATTGCAAGCGATACTCCTCTATGGGAGTGCGTTTGCCGGAGCCGTTTTCGGATACCGTCAGGATGACGGCCCCAGGGCTCAGGATCTCCATGCTCACCACGCCGTCGCCTTCTTCCAGCCGCATGCCGACCACGCCATAGGTGCCGCGGCCGGTCGGGCGAACCTGTACCTCTTTGAACCGGATCGACTGGCCGCCACGGGTAGACAGGATGATCTCCTGTTGGCCGTCGGTGAGCCGAACGCCAATGACCTCATCTTTGTCCTCCAAGGCGATGGCGCGGATTCCCGACGGGCGCGGGTGGGCGTACGCCATGAGTTCGGTTTTCTTGATCAGCCCCTTTTTCGTCGCGAAGACAACGCAGCGACCCTCCTGAAACTCGCGCACCGGAAGGAAAGCCGAGACTCGCTCTCCCGGCTCCAGCCGAAGCAGGTTCACGATCGGCTTGCCCCTGGCGGCCCGGCTCGCCTGCGGCAATTCATGAACCTTGATCCAATAGACCTTGCCTATCGTGGTGAAGAAAAGGATATAGGAATGCGTGGATGCCACGAAGAGATACTCGACGAAGTCCTCTTCCCGTGTGGTGGTGCCGATCTTCCCCTTACCCCCGCGGCGCTGGGCGCGGTACAGCGTCACCGCATTGCGCTTGATGTAGCCTTCATGGGAGATCGTTACCGCCATGTCTTCGTCGACGATGAGATCCTCGACGGTGATCTCCTCTGATTGCTGGACGATCTTGGTCCGCCGCTCATCCCCGTAGCGCTCTCTGATTTCCTTCAATTCCTCCACGATGATGCGGTAGATCTCTTTTTCATCCGCGAGGATTGCCCTGAGCTTGGCGATGAGCTCGACGGTCTGCCGATGCTCTTCGTGAATTTTATCCCGCTCCAGGCTGGTCAAGCGCTGCAGGCGCATGTCCAGGATCGCCTGAGCCTGGATGTCCGTCAGGCCGAAGCTTGCCATCAGCCCCTCTTTGGCCGCCTTCGGATCCGGCGACCGGCGGATCAGCGTGATCACCTGATCAAGATGGTCCAGCGCGATCGTCAAGCCCTCAAGGACGTGAAGTTTCTGCTCCGCCTGGCGCAGGTCGTAGGCAGTCCGCCGGGTAACGACTTCCTTGCGATGGTCAAGGAAGGCCCTGAGCGCTTCGCGAAGATTGAGCAGCTTCGGCCGCCCGTCCACGATCGCGAGCATGTTCACGCCGAAGGACTCCTGCAGCGCCGTGTGCTTGTAAAGCTGGTTGATGACGACGTCCGGAACGGCATCCCGCTTGAGCTCGATCACAACGCGCATGCCCTCGCGATCCGATTCGTCGCGCAGGTCGCCGATCCCCTCGATTTTCTTCTCCCGGACCAGCAACGCGATCTGCTCGATCAAGCGGGCCTTGTTGACCATGAAGGGAATTTCACTGATGATAATCTGCTCTTTTCCCGTGCGCTTGACCGTTTCGGTAAAGGCCTTACCCCGCATCTGAATGATGCTGCGCCCCTCGGCGTAGGCCTGGGCGATCGTCTCCTTGCCATGGATAAAGCCGCCTGTGGGAAAGTCCGGGCCGGGGATGTGCTTCATGAGCTCCTTGACGGTGATGTCGGGGTTTTCCACCATCGCCACCAGACCGTCGACGATCTCGCTCAAGTTGTGCGGCGGAATGTTGGTGGCCATGCCGACCGCAATGCCCGAGGCGCCGTTGACGAGGAGGTTGGGGATGCGGGAGGGAAGAACCGAAGGCTCCTGTAAAGAGTCATCGTAATTCGGGACAAAGTCGACCGTCTCCCTTTCGATGTCGGCCA
The DNA here is from genome assembly GCA_016183075.1 of Deltaproteobacteria bacterium. Classification (GTDB taxonomy): domain Bacteria; phylum Desulfobacterota; class Binatia; order UBA9968; family UBA9968; genus 2-12-FULL-57-22. The sequence continues at coordinate 16,139 of JACPFH010000403.1, forward strand.
AAAGCTCCTCGGCCAACCGGGCCATCCGGACCTCGGTGTAGCGCATGGCTGCGGGAGGGTCGCCGTCCACGTAGCCGAAGTTTCCCTGGCCGTCAACCAGTGGATAGCGCAGGGAGAAGGGCTGAGCCATGCGCACGATCGTGTCGTACACGGCGACGTCGCCGTGCGGATGGTACTTCCCGATGACGTCC
>JACPFH010000045.1 GCA_016183075.1 Deltaproteobacteria bacterium
GAAAGGCGAAGAGGAAGAGATAACCAGGGCCGATGTGGAGAAAGCGCTCGATTCCTCCCGACCACTCAACGGAGATGCGCTTCTGATCAGGACAGGTTGGGGCGATAGACCTTATCATGAGCTGGAAGGAGGTTCCTATGTTCTCCAAAGCCCTCATCTCACGCTGGAAGCCGCAAAATACTTGGGCGAGAGGATGACAGAAAACCAAAGCGATTTGCTCTTGGTCGACACGGCGCTGGTGGGTTCGCCGGGCAAGTATCTCATACCCGAATGGTGCTCCATGTTTCCGACTCCTCCCGTCGAGTCCGGTGAGGCTCGGATGTATTTGCATCGCTACGACACCGAGAAATCGAAAGAGGATTTTGCGGCGGAAATAGAGTTGGCCCGGCTCGGTATTATGACGGTACGCAAGCTCGTGCGCTGCGGCCGGATCCAAAAAGAGAGGATCAAGATTATAGTGGCGCCACTGAAGATCGTGAGGGGAGTTGCTTCGACCTGTAGAGTCGTGGCCGTGGAGGACTAATGATGAGACTTATCGATCTAACGATGCCCATCTGGGAGGGAGCGGGGTACGGAGAGATTTTGCCCTTCACAAATTCCTCTGTGCGGTTTCTGGAGTACATGTTTTATGACACGCACGGTATACGGATGACAAGAATGAAGCTTGATGGGGAGACCGGCAGCCCATTTATGGTTCCCCACCAGCGTATGCCTTTCGATGTGACCCCCCTGCAGCCCGACCCTAAGTTTTCATGGACGCTGGACGAGATTCCCCTCGAAAGGCTTGTCTTACGGGACACCGTAGTCCTGGATATCCGAGCCGGAGAAGGCCACGAGATTACACCCGCTGAGATGGAGAATGCCATAGAGCGTGCCGACTACCGAAAGGGCGACGAAGTACTGCTCCGCACCGGCTGGGGGACACGGGAGAAGGCCTACGAACTGGGGATCGATTACTACAAGAGAACTCCATGCATTCACTATGATGCCGGCATGCTCTTAGCGCAGAAGATGGATGAGATGGGCAGCTCTGTTTTTATGACGGATTGCGGGCTGGTAAACCCGCCCCGGGTGCAGGGTCATAATTGGTTCCGGGGCGACGCCCCTTTAGTTCCTCTACCCAAGCCTTGGCCATCGGCTGAAGCGCGAGAAAGAGTCATGGATTTGGGCGCTCACCGGCATGGGAGCCCTCATCCGAGCAGCTACGGCGCTATCATCAAGAAAGTTATGGCGGGTTGTAAGTGCCTGGTCGATTGCGATCAAATCTCGAAAAATCGAGTGAAGATGATCATACTGCCTCTGCTGATAAAAAAAGGAGGCGCCTCGCCTTGCCGATTCATCGCTGTCGAAGATTGACCGAGCGAAGCGGGCATGGCAAAAACGAAGCCTGACTCCATCTGGACCCCTGCCTTCGCCCTGCTCTGTTTGTCCCAGTTCGCAGGCTACGCGCCGCACTACCTGCTCATGCCCACGTTTCCACTTTACGTCACCCATCTCGGCGGCTCGCCTTTCGTAGTCGGATTGGTCCTGGCCTCCTTCGCCGTAACCAGCGTGCTCTTTCGCCCGCCCATTGGTTATTGGGCAGATCGTTGGAACGAGGTGGGGGTACTCGTCTCGGGCCAGCTCTTTCAAGCCGCAAGCATACTCTTATGCCTTATCCCTGTCGTCGAGGCCGCGATGCTTGGCAACGGCCTTCGAGGAATCGGCTGGGCCGGGCTGAATACCGGCGGCTATTCCCTGTTGGCTTCAAGCGCCCCCACAGAGCGACGAGGAGAGGCTTCGGGTTATTACAGCGGGGTGCAGAGCAGCGCCACAATTTTGTTTCCCGCCGTGGCGCTTTGGCTGATCGACGCCCCGCTGGGCGGTTTCAAAGTCGTATTCGTCGTCGGCGCGGCGCTCGCCGCCATCGGCGCAGGCGCCGGCATAGCTCTGGGCCGCTACGCCCCTCGGGCCGCTCGCGCTCGACGACCGGACGGGCCAAGCTCGTGGCGGGTGGAAATTTTCAGCCTTGTCGAGCGAGAGGTTTTGCTGCCGTCTGGGCTCGTTTTCTGTTTCAATCTTTCTCTTCCCGCCGTCACGAGCTTTGTGGTCCTTTACGCGCGTGAAATCGGGATCGGCAACCTTGGACTGTATTTTGTCGTGAGCGGGACGACGAGCCTTCTCTCCAGGCCCCTGCTCGGCCGCGTCTCCGATAGGGTCGGGCGCGGCCCCTCCCTCGCAGCGGGCTTTGCGCTCCAGATCGTAGCGTTATGTATGCTGCCCGCAGTCTCCA
>JACPFH010000006.1 GCA_016183075.1 Deltaproteobacteria bacterium
AATCTTCCATGGTGACCTCCGTCTGGTCGATTCGTCCATCAGGTGCCCTCACCCTCGCCCTCTCCCAGTGGGAGAGGGGTAAAACAGGGATTAGCGTTATTTCTTCGCAAACAAAAACGCCCGATCCCTACAGACAGACCCATCCATCTGATAGAGAATCGGGCTCCCGTCCTCAGTCCGATCTATGCTCGGGCAGATCCTTCACCCCTTAAGAGGGGCAACTTCCATATTCCCTTCTGCCCTAGCTATCGACTGTTTAGACGCAGGTCGGTGTAGTTTGCTTCAATTTATGGGGCCGTAGGGTCACAGACGGCTCTGTGATCGGCCGCTCGAATCGATGGCAATTCCGGTCGGCTCATCAAAACCCTCGGCGATGAGTTCGGCTAGGGCCAGGGCGTCGATCTCCGTTTCGTCCTGAGGCGAGAACGACGTTAAGAAGGGCAGGCTGCAGAGGATCAGTAGAAGAGCGTAAGAAGAGCTTTTCCTCGCCCGCATCACCGTTGCACCCTCGAGCCCAAAGGATCAAGGAAAAGAGCGGCCGCGACTATAGTCTAGCGAGTTCTCTGCGTCAATCGGATCTATTTTCCGTGTCGACTCCGGTCTATTTGTAACCTTCCAGCAGATAGGAGAACTTCTCCCGCGTTTTGCGGGCGACCTCGGCGCTGGGCAAGTTTACCGCCGGGAATTTATCCCGCCAGGCGTACGGTCGCGTGGCGTCGATAATGGCCCGCGAGTTGGTCATCTGTCCCTTGGCCCTGTCTTCCGGCGGTATCCGGGGATCCAACGGCGTGGACCACGCGTTGCGGATGATATCAATGGAGGTGGCCGGATCCGAGCGCGTGATCATCGCCCACACGACCTCTTCCAGGTTGGAGACATCGATATCATCATCGACGACCACCACGTATTTCCCGGCATAAGCCCCGACATGGCACTGGGAAGCCACATGGCCGACCTGGGTGGCATGCCCCGCGTAACGCTGCTCGATGGCGATGCACAATAGCATCCGCGTATTTCCAACCTCGCTGGCCCAGGCGGCCTTGATGCCGGAGAGTCCGGCCTTCTCAAGGGCCTGCTTGAGGAAGCCTGAGCGCAATATCGAGCGGTAGCGGGAAATCTCATCCGGCGGCCGCTGCGGCGGGCATCCCAACATGATGGGGTTGTTCCGATAGTAAATCGCCTTGACGTCCATATACGGCTCGTCGCGAAGACCGCTGCCGTAGTATCCCGTCCATTCGCCAAAAGGACCTTCCGGCTTTCTCTTTTTCGGATCGACGAATCCTTCCAAAACAATCTCGGCATTGGCGGGTATCGGCAGGCCGGTCACCTTCCCTTTGATGACCCGGCAGGGCTTGCCCCGCAGCCCGCCGGCAATTTCGTATTCCGAGACGCCGTAGGGAATCTCCGTGCAGGTCATCAAAAACAACAGCGGATCGCCGCCTATGACGATAGCCGCCGGCATTGGTTCCTGGCGGGCGAAGTATTTGTCGCGGTGGATGCGGCCGTGTTTGCCCGGAGAAATGTAGAAGCCGACGCTTTTTTCATCATGCACCATGACGGGATAGGTGCCCAGATTCACCCAGCGTTCTTCGGGATCTTGCGTAACATTAAAGCTGCCCGTGCCGATGTAACGCCCGCCGTCAAGCTCGTGCCATAGAGGCGTGGGGAACGACAGCACGTTGACATCATCGCCCGTCCGGATGTTTTCCAGGATCGGGCCGTCATCGACAAACTCGCAAGGTATGGGCGTGACTGCCTGGAAGGCCTCGGTGAACGCTTGTGATAGCTGGAAATTGTTCAGTTCCGCTGGCAGACCCAACGTCATGTTCTTGCGCCGCCCGCCAAAAAAATTGACCAGGATCCGGTGCCCCTGGGGGTAGCCGGGGATCTTGTCGAAAAGGACCGCCGGCGCCGGATCGCTATGGTTGAGTAATTCCGCGGCCATGCCGATCTCTTCCTGCCAGGAGGCGCCCTCCACGGCGCGGACCTCGCCGACTTCACCGGCCAAACCGATCCAGCCACGCAAATCATCGTAAGGAATTTGTAGTTTCATCGAATTTTCTCCTTATATGCTCGGGTATCCTGAACACGAACAAAATCAGGCAACAGACTACCCCGTAGGAGGCAAAACGTATGCCAGCGAAGCCGCAACCGCTATCAAACCGGTTCCAGGTAGCAGGCAGGGCAGGGGGCTAGTTAGAGCACTGCTGCGCCTTCGCAAACGTAAGAAGGAAATAAGCCGATATTCTTATTTTTCGGATTGGGCGACCGAGGGGGCGACCGAAGGGAGCGCGAGCGAGGCGGCGGACGTCCGATTACAGACGGTACGACTCATGGCCCGAACCCATCGGCCGCAGCCGAGAGCGCGCTCCCCGAGGGAGGCTGGACTAGAAGTTTAGCCCAGCGTTGCGTCCTTTGGAATGTCGCTTGGACGTGCCTGTTTATTGGTGAAAGGCATCGGCGGTATCAAGGCCCCTTCCGGCCACCGTGAACAGCTTACCTTCTCCATTCTGGAGTCCGCTTCGAGACACCAGTTACATCCGGTGCACGGCACGATTTCATTCTCTCTTTCTTCTTTTGCTTTGACCGGCCAGTCCGGGTCGCAAAGCAGAGCCCGGCATAACCCGATCATGTCCGCTTTGCCGTCGCGAAGGATCTCCTCCGCCAACTTTGGAGTGCGGATCTTGCCTGCAACAACAACGGGAGTGTGGTAGCCCGCCGCCCGGACGGCTTTCCTAATTCCCTCGGCCAGATAAAGGTGCGTGGCGTCGGGGAACCACCACCAGGGGCTCATGCGCTGGCCACTGTAGCCGGACATTGGATCCGGTGGCGAATCGGGCGCGGGCGGGCGGGCGTCTTCGAATCGGCTGCCGGC
>JACPFH010000393.1 GCA_016183075.1 Deltaproteobacteria bacterium
GGGAGGTCGCGACTCGACCGCGCCGGATTCTGACCTCAACCTATCCCTGTATTGAATGCCAACCCTGCGCGAACGGCACCCTTCAAGAAGCGAAGAAACTCCGCTTACGCATCAACTTTGCGAATTCGATGGCGGTGCCAGAAATATCCTCCCATCGCCGCCACCAAGATGTTATGACCAGGACAGCATCGAGCAGAAATGGAGGGGACGACAGAAAGCGTTCCACAGTGTGGCAACCACGACTCCATTTGCGCCTACCCTATCGTCTCGCTTTGGAGAAGGTTCCCGAGTTGGAACTTTTCGACGGCCAAGCGAGTTAATATAATTTGGTGTCAATCGGTCTTTTGAGGTGAGCACATGAAGACTTGCCTTTTTCTTTGGTCCCTGCTGCTCCTGTCGGGGTGCGCCTCCATTCGGGTGGCAGGCGAGGTCCAGACGGGAAGGCATGCCCTTCTCGCTGGAAGACCTGATGAAGCCCTTTCCCATTTCCGCCGCGCCGCCGATCTAAACCCCGATTATCTTCTCAACTTCTCGCTTCTCGACGAGGGGATCTGGACGTATGTGGGACGGGCCTACTACGCGATGGGGAAACTTCCCGAGGCGCGTCAGGCGCTTGAGAGAGCGCGCTGGCGCTATGACGAGGACCATCTGGCCAAGCTCTACCTGGGACTGGTTTTGGCGCGTGATGGAGAACGTCACAGGGCTCTAACAGAGATTGAATCAGGGCTAACCGGACTCGGAGATTGGCTTGACAATATCGACCGGTACCGCCTTGACGGCCGCTTTTGGGACCCCGGTAAACGCCTCCGAAGTGAGATTCAAAGGAATCTCTCAACGATCCAGGGTCGAGATATCGACTGGGCTCAGCTTATCGCCAGCGGGGAATGGCTTGGCACCGAATTCGAACGTGAAGTTGACTTCGCCAAGAGAGATAAATATCTGTTCGAGCACGACGGCGGTGACAGTAAATCGCAATGAAAAATTTGTTTTACTGGTCCCTAAGTCCCTGACTCCTGCGTCGCAAGGGCCGCCTCTCTCTCCTGAAGCTGCGCTTCTTCGTCGACGCGGGCCAGCAGGGCCTCGGTGCTCTGGATGATCCTTCGCTTTTCCTCAAGCCCCCTGGTCGCCTCGAGTACGGCTCTGCGAAGGGCCGCTCTCACCGAGCCATTCCTGTCCCAGTGCGCGTAGCCCCTATAGCCCTCTTTTGAGACGCGGCCAAGTAACGTCAAGCCGCCTTTAACGCTTTTCAGGCCGTATTCGTCGTCGCCGAGCCGAAGCTGCGCCAGACCTAAAGTGAGCCAAGCGATCTCATCTTCTTCCTTCACCGCCAACGCCCGCTTGAGAAGCTGCAGCGCGTCGCGATAGCGACTATCCTTATAGTAGGCACGGCCCAAAAGGGTGAGGCTGTCTCGATAAAAAGGGTCTTTCCGGTCCACCTCCTCCAGCTTGACGACAGACTGTTTGATATTCCCTCGCTGCCGGATAACCTCTGCCCTCCCATCAAGATACTGACCGCCAATGCCCAATCCTGGAGGGCGACCACAACCAAGTAGAGATAAAAGACCAATCGCAAATAGGGAATGGAGAATGCCAAGAAGATGGACATATCGATAGCGTGTCATGATTTACCTAGCCCTTAGAAAGTTAGCAACTGTCCGAGACGCTCAGAGATGTTAAAAGGGCCGCCGCTAACGACGAGGCGGCCCTTTTAACTGCCGACCGAAACCCTTTACCAGGTGGTACGGAGGACAAGGGTAAGCGTATTCCAGTTTACGGCTCTTCCCTCTGTGCCTTTTTCAATGCTCGTGGCGACATCCGTATTCGCCTTGTTGACCCGCCAGTGGTCCCAGACGACGCCGACATTTGTCGGGGTGCCGGCAATTCCAGTGAAGTACCAGAGCGCTAACCCGCTATTGATCGCATAGGCGCCCTGGCAGCCACCACAGCCAGACATGGCATTAGGCGCTCTCACGTCGACCCGGTCAAAAAGCGGCGAAATCATGACGCTTCCGCGTTCCCTCGGGCTTCCCGTGAGAAACCCTTTTGGGCTCCACACGAACAGCTCATTGATGATCCTCCAGCCTCGGCTTTTGATTTGGTTACCTTCACTGTTTACCCGGCTCCCGGTTTCACGCTCGGAGTTATCGAACTGCCCGGATGCGCGAACCGTATAGGGACCAAATGTCCAGTTAACGCCGGGGGTGTAGTACTGCCAGAATCCGTCGCGCGCGGAGGTCGCGATCATAGTGACGCGCTGCGCCCTTGTTTGTTGAGTCCTGATAGCAATTGCGGGAAAGTTATCAGTTGGAATGACATTAACTAGCCCGCCAAAGCTGAGTTCGAGTCTCTGAAGCCAGGGATTCTTAATGTTGGCAAACGGTTCTACGCCAACGCCCCAAGCGAATGCTTTCCCGTCGTTCTTGAACCCGACGTTGCTCAGTTGGGCGAAGGCATCTCGGTTGAATATCGAGTAGCCCAAGTGAAGTTGCCCTCGAGCCGATCCCAGAGGGACATTTGTCCAATCGAGGACCACACCGCGCGTCTGAGTCCCAAGAACAATTCCGTTCCCTTGAGAGAGCAGGCTGAACTCGGTTCGCCCGCCGGTCAAGGAGGAAACGTTGATATCGGAAGCGTTCATCCAAAAGCTCGGGTTGGCGCCGACCCAGAGGGTCGGAAGAAAGGGACTGATTTGCTCAAAGTGAGCGGCATAGTTCGCCTTAAATGCTTGCCAGGGGCCTCCGGTTGTGCTGGCGCTGTTATTGATATCCACCCAGAAATCGAATTCATGAAAGCCGCGATCCCAGTAATAATTGAAGCGGGGCCGAAGACGACGAGGATGAATCGCGCCTTGGATGGCGCCGTTCTTCGGTCGGTTATCGTCCAGCCAAAAGGTTGAAAAGTATTGCATCTGCATGAAGGACCGAATACCCCAGGCTCCGTTGGCATCTTCCATCAGCAGTCCCGCGCCGGGACGATAAGTAAAGCGCGGCAGAGCGGCGGCCGCCGCAGTGGCTTCGTTCTTTAGCTCTATCTGTTCGTCTCTTGTCTGCACTTGTTCAGCTTTAAGCCGTGCCAGCGCCTCTTCGAGGGGCTTCACCCTCGCCACCTCCCGTTCCAATGCCTCGATCCTCTCATCCAAATCTCCTGCCCAAACTGGCGTTAGCGGAAAAAACCTAAGCATAAGGCCGATAGCTGTGATAATCATTATTTTTATTTTCACGCTCATCTCCTTTCTTGGTTCTGAGTTCGTAGATCACTCAGCTCCATCACAACCGCTATCAGGGTCCGCTGCTCATGCTTACCTCCTTTCTCTCTGGCGGAAATTTTCTTGAGCTCTACACTCGCGAGTTGCATGCTTCTTTTTTAAAGCAGTGACCTGCACGCGACAATTATCCTTAAGTTAGTTTTTTGCTTCCGCGGCTCTTCTAAAGCCACCAA
>JACPFH010000414.1 GCA_016183075.1 Deltaproteobacteria bacterium
CCCCCAAACAACCCCTGAGGGCGGACTAGCAAAACGACGAGGAAGAGGACGAGCCCCACCACCTCGCGGTACGGGCCCCCGAGAAAAACCACGCTCGTCGCTTCAGCGAGCCCGAGCAGAATGCCGCCGGCGAAGCTGCCAAAGAGCGATCCGAGCCCTGCGAGCACGATGACGATCAGGGCCTTCAAGGTCCACTCCATGCCGATGGATGGGCTGATGGAATACGAAACGCTCACCAGCCCTCCGGCAATGCCCGCCAGCGCGGTTCCAAGGGCAAAAGCGAGAAGGTACGTGCGCCCGACCGGGATACCCATCAGAGCAGCCGCCTCCCAATCTTCAGCAGTCGCTCGAATCGCGCGGCCCCAGCGGGCCTTCGCCAGAAACAGGTGGAGCGCGGTCAGAATGGCAAACGCAAGCACGAGGCTGCTCAACCGGACAAGAGGGACTGTAAAAACACCGATCTTTACCACGGCGCCGGCATAGTCTGTGGTCACGGCTCGCTCGTCAGCCGTCCAAAGACGGATGGCGAGGGTATGAAAGACCAGCGTGAGGCCGAAACCGATCAGGAGAGAGTTCTTGATGCGAGCCTCCTCATGGGCTTTCACGACGAATTGAAACAGCATCCAGTAGAGGACGAGCCCGAGAACAAACAGGGCTGGTCCGACACCGAGCAGCGAGAGGAACGGACCCACCGGCCACAGCGCGAAGAGCCAGAAGGTTCCATAGCCTCCCAGCATCAGAAGCTCTCCGTGCGCGACGTTTAAGACTCGGAGAACCCCGAACGTCAACGAGAGGCCGGCGGCCGCCAGGCCATAGAGACCGCCAACCAGCACCCCCAGGATGAGCTGCTGCGTAAGAATCACGAGGAGGCCCCTCTGGCCAACGGTCCCAGGTAGGCGGCACGGACGTGATCGTCCTGGAGCAGCCGCTGCCCTTCCCCTTCCCCAACGATCCGTCCACCCTCGAGGATGTAAGCGCGCTGGGCCAGGGTGAGGACCGCTTGAACGTTCTGCTCCACGATGAACAGACTCATCCCCTCTCGATGCAGCTCAGCAAGAACGGAAAATATCGATTCCACAACTCTGGGCGCCAATCCGAGGGAGGGTTCATCGAGAAGCAGCAGCCGTGGGAGGCCCATGAGGGCGCGGCCGAGCGCGAGCATCTGCTGCTCGCCGCCCGAAAGAGACCCCGCCCATTGGCGCTCGCGCTCAAGGAGACGGGGGAAAATGCGGTAAACCCGATCGAGCTGAGCCCGCCGCTCTCTTTGAGCGCGTGTGGTGAACGCGCCGAGCTCGAGATTCTCCCGCACCGTCATCCGGGCGAAGAGACGACGCCCTTCGGGAACGAGCGCAACGCCGCGCTCGATGATCCGGTGGGGCGTCTCAGCGCTGACGGGCCTTCCTTCCCACCGAATCACCCCGGCGCGCGGAACGAGCAGCCCGGCAATCGTCTTGAGGAGCGTCGATTTCCCGGCGCCATTGGGACCGACGAGCGCGACCATCTCCCCCGGCCGGATCGTGAGACTAATCCCATGCAACGCCGCAAGCGCGCCATAGGAAACCTCCAGGCGCTCCACCTCAAGCATGAGTTGTACTCACTAACCGTTCGCTTCGTTCAAAACGTTCAAATAGTTCAAAACGTTATCGTAAGCCCAGCATTAAACTTTCTACTGGCTGCGACCGCATAAAACAACTCAAACGACTTGAACGGCTCGAACGGTTCCTGTTGTTCAAACCGGTGCGCTTCCTCCCAGATAGACTTCGATCACCCGCGGATCTTTCGCGACGCTAGCGGGCGGACCCTCGGCAATCTTTTCCCCGGCGCTCAGGACCACAACGCGGTCTGAAAGCTCAAGAAGTGCCCAGACGATATGCTCCACCAGGATGAGGGTCAGCCCCTGACTGTGCAGGGAGCGGATGAGGTTCATGGCCTGAGCGGTTTCGGTCGGGGTCAGCCCCGCCATGAACTCATCGAGCAACAAGAGCTTGGGCGACGTGGCAACGGCCCGGGCCAACTCCAGCCGTTTCCTGTCAATCACCGTAAGTGTATGCGCAGGCCGCCGCGACTGGCCATTCAAGCCGACCGAGGCCAATAGCTCTTCCGCTTTGTTTCGAGCCTGAGTCCCAGTCATTCGCTGGCAACCATAGCCCAGGCCGACGAGCACATTTTCGAGCGCGGTGAGCCCCAGGAAAGGCCGGACCAACTGGAATGTCCGGGCGAGGCCGCGGCGGCAAATCCGATGGGGGGGAAGACCCGTCGTGGGTTCGCCGAGAAAACGGATCTCACCTTCATCAGGTACGAGCGCCCCACTGACGAGATTGAACAAGGTCGTTTTTCCTGATCCGTTCGGCCCCATCACGCCGAGGACCTCACCCGCCTCAACCGCCAGGCTGACGCCCCGCACGGCAACAACACCACCGAAGCTCTTTGAAACGTTATCGAGGGTTAGAAGAGACATTATTGAACACGAGAGCGGGAAAAGCTTGGAAGCAGGGCAGGTCCCCGTGCCAAGGAATAAGACCGCTCCAGATCAGTGTATTACCGCGACGACCACGTGCCACCCACATTCGGGGGTTCGATGCTGCCAGCACAGAGATTGGACTGGCCCCGGATCGCTATTTTCCGGGAAGAGTATCCGATAGGTGCTGTTATGTCAATTTGAGGTACGGGTAGGTAACATCGGGAAGATTTCCTGCTTGACACACTGTCAGGCCGGTGCTTTATTCCCGCCATACAGCCGCAGCGAAGAATCTCTCTGACCGTTTCACTGCGCCAGGATAGCTCAAAAGGAGGGGATCGAGATGCCATGGATCAAGGTCATCGCGGAGGATAAAGCAGAAGGGGAGTTGAAAGAGGTTTACGGGAAGCTTAGAGAGCAACGCCAAGGCGAAAAGATTATCCAGGAGCGCAACGCGGATGTCGGAGGGCCCCCGATAAGCCCGCCGATGCTACACAGCCTCAATCCCAAGGCCATGTGGCATACGGCGGAGCTGATGTGGGAGATCATGCGCGGCGAGTCTCGCCTCACCACGGCGCAGCGCGAGATGATCGCCACCGTCACCTCTGCAACTCTGCATTGTCGTTTCTGAACGGTCGCTCACGCAGAGTTTCTGCGTCAAGAAGGCGGGGACGACCTGGCAGTAGAGCAAGTGAAAGACGATTGGCGACAGATGGAGCTGACAAAAACCGAGTATGCGATGCTGGAGTACGCGGAGAAGTTGACCCTTACCCCCAGTTCTATGACCGAAGCAGACGTGCAGAAGTTGCGAGACGCGGGTTGGAGCGACAGAGACATCCTCGACATCGTGCATGTGTGTGCCTACTTTAACTTTCGTGTTCGTGTCGTAGACGGTCTGGGCTTGGAACTGGGGAATTGGCAGATCCAACGTGCCCGTGCGGGTTCGGAGCGCGCCGCCAAGTTGGCCCAAGAACGTGGCGTCCCCATGCCGTC
>JACPFH010000415.1 GCA_016183075.1 Deltaproteobacteria bacterium
CCGTTACGACGTCGCGGTAAAAAGGTCGCTCCTGCATCGTCCGCGGTGTCCCCTGCATGTGCATCAACACGACCGGCACGTTCTCGGCGGCGACCAGAGAAGCCATGGCGGGATCAAATCTGAGCGCGCTGATGTCGTTGACCACGTCGACGCCCTCATCCAAGACGGCGCGCGCCACGCGAGTCTTATAGGTGTCGATCGAGAGGGGAATCGCGACGGCCCGCCTGAGGCCCCGGATCACGGGCAGCACGCGTTCCATTTCTTCTTCGGCGCTGACGGCTCGCGCTCCCGGACGCGTGGACTCGCCGCCGATATCGATAAGGTCCGCCCCTTCTTCGGCGAGCCTGACGCCGTGAGCGATCGCCTCCTCAGCGTCCAGGTATCTGCCCCCGTCAGAAAAGGAATCCGGCGTGACATTCAGGATGCCAACCAGGATAGTCCGCCGCGCCAACTTTAAGCTCCCGTGGCGTGTAGAGAGCCTCCAATCTTCGCTTTTACCCATTGTGCCCGGCTTGCGCGTCTGCAAAGCTAACCCTACCCTCGGGAGGAGCCTGCCCCCACTTCCCGCGAGCGCTGCGTAAGGCGAAAAAATGAACTAGAAGGGCTGGTCAATCCTTCGGCGGGCCAGTTCAGACAAGAGCCGGGATGGGTGTCGGGGCGAGCGGGTCTCCGCCATCACCACCGTGCTCCCGCACCAAAGCTTCGATCTCTGAGCCATCCAGGACCTCTTTCTCCAGCAGCTTCTGCGCGATCTTGTGCAGCAGCTCGAGATTGCTGCTCAAGAGATTCTTGGCCCGTAGATAGCATTCCAGGACGATGCGCCTGACTTCGGCATCGATCTCAACCGCGGTGCTTTCCGAGTAGTCCTGTTGTTGGGTGAAGTCTCTACCCAAAAAGATCTGCTCCTCCTTCTTGCCGAAAGTCATCGGCCCGAGCTTATCGCTCATCCCCCATTCACAGACCATCCGGTGGGCAAGCTCGGTCGCTTTCTCGATGTCGTTGCCCGCCCCGGTCGTCATGTGACTGAGGACCAGCTCCTCCGCCACGCGCCCTCCGAAGAGGATCGTGAGGTTGTCCAAGAGGTATTCCTTCGGGTAGGTGTGCTTTTCGTCGATGGGGAGCTGTTGGGTCAGGCCAAGCGCCATGCCGCGCGGGATGATCGTCACTTTGTGGACCGGATCCGCCCCCGGCAAAAGCTTTGCGACCAAGGCATGCCCCGCCTCATGATACGCCGTGTTGCGTTTTTCCTCATCGCTGATAATCATGCTCTTTCGCTCCGAGCCCATGAGCACCTTGTCCTTGGCCACCTCGAAGTCGTGCATATCGACCTTGTCCTTGCCACTTCGGGCGGCGAGCAACGCCGCTTCGTTGACGAGATTCTCCAGATCCGCTCCCGCAAACCCGGGAGTGCCCCTCGCCAGCACGGTGATCTCGACATCGGGGGCTACCGGAACCTTTCGCGTGTGCACTCTTAAGAGCCCTTCTCGCCCTTTCACATCGGGCCGCGGAACAATGACCCTGCGGTCAAACCGCCCCGGACGCAGCAACGCGGGATCCAAGACATCCGGGCGATTCGTCGCCGCGATCAGGATTACGCCTTCATTGGCCTCGAAACCGTCCATCTCGACCAGAAGCGCATTGAGAGTCTGCTCGCGCTCGTCGTGCCCGCCCCCGAGGCCGGCTCCCCGGTGCCGCCCCACGGCATCGATCTCATCGATAAAAATAATGCAGGGAGCACTCTTTTTCCCCTGCACGAACAGGTCGCGCACCCGAGAGGCGCCGACGCCGACAAACATCTCGACGAAGTCGGAACCGCTGATGCTGAAAAACGGCACCCCGGCCTCACCCGCGATTGCGCGCGCCAGCAAGGTCTTGCCCGTCCCCGGAGGCCCGACGAGCAGGCATCCTTTGGGAATTCTTCCTCCCAGTTTGGTGAACTTCTTCGGGTCCTTCAGAAAAGCGATAATCTCTTGCAAATCTTCTTTGGCTTCGTCCACCCCGGCCACGTCGCTAAAAGTCACCCGATGCTGGTTTTCCGTCAAAAGCTTGGCCCGGCTCTTGCCGAAAGACATGGCCTTGCCGCCTCCCACCTGCATCTGGCGCATAAAGAAAATCCACACGCCGATCAGGAGGAGCATCGGAAACCAGTTCACCAGGAGAACCATGTACCACGGAGACTCGTCTTCCGGCTTCGCCGCAATCTTGATCTTCTTTTCCCGAAGCGTCTTGACCAGATCGGGGTCATTGGGCGCGAAGGTGCGGAAGCGTTCGCCGGACTTGTACTTTCCCTGGATGTTATGGCCCTGGATCGTGACCTCCTGGACATCGCCCTTGTCAACCGCGCTCAAGAATTCGCTGAAGGCAACCTCGGGCTCTCTCCCGTGCTGCTTATTGAAGACGTTGAAGAGCAGAAGAAAAATGAGCCCCAGAACCAGCAACAGGGCCAGATTTTTCGACATCTGATTCAAACTCAACCTCCGTAAACCCGGAACTTAGAAAGATTAACACACACAAAGACTTAGTTCAATATTGGCAACCCGGCGCCTGCTCCCGTCCCGGCACCAGTTCGATGCGCAATACCTCGCGCGTGGCCGGGCCCACGGCGGCCACGCCGCTGCGGCCGCAGCGGGGGATCCAGAGGATTTCCTCTCCTGCCGCAAGCAGGGGAAGCGTTGAGCGCAGCGAGCGCGGAACGCGCTTTTCGATAAACAGATCTTTCACCTTTTTTCGGCCGTGCATCCCCAGCGGGCGAAACCGATCGCCGGCACGAAAGTTGCGCACCGTGAGTCTCTCCGGCAGCCCGGCCAGGTCGAAAATCGCTTCCATCTCATCTCCGGGCCGGGCGCCCGGCGTCGCCGCGTGGCGGGAAGTCTTTAGCTTCATCCCGGCTTCAGGGATAACCA
>JACPFH010000416.1:0-814 GCA_016183075.1 Deltaproteobacteria bacterium
TCAACGACCACCGCCGAGCCATCGAGCAGCTCCTGGTGAACGCCAGCGCCGCGACCCGAACCTCGTGAAGGAATAAATCCTCATTCGAACTCTGAGCCCATCGAGCCACCATACGGCGACCGTGCAGGTCCACCGGTGATTCGACCGTTCGAGTTGACTCACGGCCCCGCGCGCATCCCGGCGCCTTTGGTTGGCTTAGCCGGTGTGCTTTTTGTCAAGTTCTTATGAACAATAGCAATCAGGATGAGGACGAAAGAGAGAAATCGAACAAAATAGAACAGCGGCCGTCCCTCATTGGGATCTCCGGATAATCCCAGCGCGGCTCGATTCATCCCTTCTACAAAGAAGGAAATAGCAAAGAAAAGAAAGAAACGATCCCCGGTGTCTTTCCAGAAGCGCAGGAAAAACAACCCGGCGATTAGCGAAGCCAACGCAATAGATCCCAAGAGCATAAGGTCCATACCATCACCTCACTCGGCGTCCCAGATCAATCCGTAGAGCAGCACCAACATCGCGCTGAGCGCCACTATCAAACGCCAGGTAAATAGATTCGCCTCAGGAAACAGCAACTTGTCTGCGGCCAGCAAGGCATTATTCAAGGTCAATCCCAAGAAGCAGAGACCACCCCAGAATAATAGTCTATAGCGGCTACGGTGATAGGCACGCAGCAGGAGCCAGGAGCAAAACAGCGCCGTCAATGTGCAAAGCGCATAGAATATTGCAGCCATAGTTACTTGTCCTTCCCTAGCTTGAAGGCATCAGCAAATTCTTGAACTTTGGGCTTCGGCACGGAGTGGATTAAATTGGTCACCGG
>JACPFH010000416.1:819-6783 GCA_016183075.1 Deltaproteobacteria bacterium
GGTCACCGGGACAAGGTGATTCTTGTACAGGTCGGTCACGCGGTCAAGCATATGCCGGAGCTCCGGCGAGCCGGGCTGGTAGCGGTAGAAAAGCCGCTCGCCCTCTTGCGCGATGAAAATGCCGTCCGCGCAAAGGCGGGCCACCACTTCTGCCGCTTGCGCCTCGCTGATGTAAAGCCTTTCGGCGATGGCCTCGAGGCTCCATTTCTCCTCCGGGTTACCGCGCAAGAGCAGCAAGGCCTCCATCTGCGCGACAGAGTCGATTTTCTCGAGAATGAACTGCGCCACATCTTCCGGGATGATAGTCTTGCTCATGGCGAAATCTCTGCGCGCCTAGCTATCAAGGGTGCTGTCGGCATACCAGCAATTCAAAACCACGAACTAACCCTAATCCGGAAATCTTTTTCTGAGTAGTCAGACTCGGAACCGCTCCAAATAGCCTCCTCGCCCTCCTTTTGGAGGGAGAGGATTAAAGGTGAGGGTGGTGCGCATGGAATTTGCCCTCACCCTCGCCCTCTCTTGCCCTCACCCTCGCCCTCTCCCGCGACGGGAGAGGGAAGTTGATCGTGTAGGGGCCAAAATTTATTTCGGATTAGGGCTAACATTGCCGGAATGAGAGGGCTTAACGACCGGTCCAGGATCAAATCGGGTGTGCAACTTTAGGCAAGTCTAATACCAAACCCCTCACCGTTTCCGCCGCCAGAGGCTCAAGCGGAAAATAAAGATAAAACGTGCTGCCCCGCCCCACATCGCTCTCCACATGAATGTAGCCTCCATGGCTCGTCACGATCCCGTAGGCCACCGCGAGCCCAAGACCCGTCCCCTTGCCGGTATCCTTGGTCGTAAAGAACGGAACAAAGAGATGGCGCCGCACTTCCTCATCCATCCCCACCCCGGCGTCGCCGACGCGGATGCATACATATTTCTCCCCTCGGGCGTCCGAAAACTTCGCCGACAAATCCTTTCCCTCAACCGCCTCCGTCTTCAAGAAAAGCGTGCCCCCCTCGGGCATGGCGTCGCGCGCGTTGATGCAAAGGTTGATCATGGCCTGATGGAACTGGTTGCGATCGGCACGCATGGAGGGGAGCGTTGAGTCTAAATCCAGGGAGATCGTAATCTCTTTCGGAAACACCTGCGCCAACATCTCGGCTACGTCCCGCACCTCGCCGTTCACGTCGATCCCCTCAAAGGCAACCTCTGTCCTGCGGGCAAAAGTGAGAAGCTGATGAACCAGATGGCGGCCGCGTTCGCTGGCGGAACGGATCGCATCGACGCTCTCCGAACGCTCCGCCGAATCCATTTCATCTTGCCCGAGGCGCGAAACATAGCCCAGGATGATTGCCAAGATATTGTTAAAACTGTGAGCCATGCCTCCTGCCAGCGTGCCGATGCTTTCCATCTTCTGCACCTGCCAGAGCTGCTCCTCGACCCTCTTTCGCTCCTTGACGGACTCGAGCAGATCGGCCGTGCGCTCGGCGACGCGGCCTTCCAGCTCCGCATTAAGCGTTACCATCTCTTCTTCCACCCGCTTGCGCTCCGTCAGGTCGCGAGTGATTTCAGAGAAACCAACCAGATTGCCATGATCGTCCCGGAGAGCGGTCACAACCATATTGGCCCAGTACCGGGAGCCGTCCTTGCGGAAACGCCAGCTCTCTTGCTCATAGCGGCCTTGCTCGCGGGCGCACCGCAGCGCGTACGCGGGAACGTTCTTGGCTTGATCCTCAGGCGTGTAGAAGCGGGCGAAGGATTGCCCGATGATCTCCCCCAGTCGATAGCCCGTGATCCGTTCGGCGCCGACATTCCACGTGATGACCCGGCCTTCCGTGTCCAGCATGACGACGGAGTAGTCCTGCAAACATTCAACCAGCAGGCGAAACCGTTCCTCGCTCTGGCGGAGAGCTTGATGCTTCAATCGCTCATTCATGTGGAACAGGTCGACAAACACCGAGACCTTGGATTTCAAGACCTCAGGGACAACCGGCTTGAAAAGGTAATCCACGGCCCCGCTGGATACCCCTTTGTGCACGTCCGACTCCAGGGTGTCCACTGCCGAGACGAAGATAATGGGGGTGTACCGAGACCGCTCGCGCTGGCGAATGAGCTGCGCTGTCTCAAATCCGTCCATCCCCGGCATCCGCACATCGAGCAGGATGAGGGCGAAGTCCTGGCGCAGCAAGCAGCGCAGGGCCTCCTGGCCGGATTGAGCCTTGACGATCATGCGCCCGGGCCCGGCCAGGAGCGCCTCCATGGCCTTAAGGGTCCGCAAATCGTCGTCGACGATCAAGATGCTTGCCGTGGGCTCGGTCGTCATCGTCTGGCGGCCCTCCGCTTGCCGAAGAGCCAGATGCGCAGGAGCGCGAGCAGCTCCTCGGCGTTTACCGGCTTGGCGATGTAGTCGGAAGCGCCGGCTTCCAGGCACTTTTCCCGGTCGCCTTTCATCGCTTTCGCGGTGAGCGCGAGAATCGGCAGCAGCCTGTGCTCGGGAGTTTGGCGAATCAGCCGCATAGTCTCATAGCCGTCCATCTCCGGCATCATGATATCCATCAGCACCGCATCGAGATCCTGATCCTGCTCGAGCAGGGCAATAGCTTCCCTGCCGGTTTCGGCGCTCGCCACTTCCATCCCGTGGCCCTCGAGAAGGCTGGTCAAAGCAAAGATGTTGCGCACGTCGTCATCGACCACAAGGACCTTCTTGCCCGCGAGCGCCTCGTCGCTCCCGCGCAGCCGCTCCAGCATTTGTTGCTTGGCCGGAGGTAGCTGGCCCGTGACGAGATGGAGGAATAAGGAAGTCTCGTCCAGCAGCCGTTCCGGGGATTGGACCCCTTTGAGGACGATGCTCTCGGCCATCTCCAGCAGGCGAACCTCGTCCTCCTCGGTCAAGTCCTTGCCCGTGAATACGACCACCGGCAGATCGCGCAGGTCGGACTCGTCGCGCATCCGCTCCAGCAGATCAAACCCTGAGATGTCCGGGAGCCGCAAATCCAGGACCATGCAGTCGAACCGGCTCCCGCGCAAGGCTTCCCACGCCTCGGCGGCGGTGCCGGCCGTCGCGATTTCCACCTCATCGTGGCCGAGCAGCTCGACGATCGACTGGCGCTCGACCTCGTCGTCTTCGACGACGAGAAGGTGCTTGCGGCGCGCCCGGGCATACTCCAACATGCGGTCGAAGCTCTTTTCCAGCTCGTCCGTGGTCGCCGGCTTGATCAGATAAGAGAAAGCCCCGTGCCCCAGCCCCTGCATCCGTTCTTCCTCGACCGTGATGATTTGCACCGGGATGTGTCTAGTGGCCGGGTCCTGTTTCAGGTGGCTCAACACCGTCCACCCGAGCATGTCCGCCAGGAAGATGTCCAGCGTGATCGCCACCGGGTTGTACTCACGGGCCAAGGAGCGGGCGAGGCCGCCCTGCGCGGTGACCACGCCTTTGAACCCCCTCTCCCGCACCAGGCCCAGCAGCACCCGGGCGTAATGCGGATCGTCCTCCACAATCAGAACCACCGGATCGCCCGGCGCCACCGTTTCGCGGTCATCCGGGACCTCTTCCGGCTTGACCGCTTGCTGGACGATGAGCGGCGCTGGAAAGACCGTTGCGCCTTTCAAGGCCGTGCCTGCGGCCATGGCGGAGCCGGGGTAGGTCTCAGGCACGTACAACGTAAAGGTGCTGCCCTCGTTGGGCGCGCTGACCAGCCGGATCTCGCCGCCCAACAGCGCGGCGAGTTCTCGGCTGATGGCTAGACCGAGGCCGGTGCCGCCGTAGCGGCGGCTGGTGCCGGCGTCGGCCTGGTGGAAGGCTTCGAAGATGAGCTTCTGTTTGTCCAGGGGAATGCCGATGCCGGTATCGCTCACCTCGAAGGCGATTACCCTCGGTGCGCTCTTGAGCACGGCATGGTCCGGGCTCCAACCACCGGAGGCTGCCTTGATGCGGAACGCCACGTGCCCATGCGAGGTGAACTTGAAGGCGTTGGAGAGCAGATTCTTCAAAACCTGCTGCAGGCGTTTGACGTCGGTGGTCAAGCTGCGCGGGAGCTCGGGGTCTATCTCGATGTGGAACGCCAGATTCCGGGCTTCCGCCACGTGGCGGAAACTCCGTTCCACTGCGTCGTGCACCCTCGCCAGGAAGACTTCGTCGGGTTCGACGGTGACCGTGCCGGACTCGATTTTGGACAGGTCGAGGATGTCGCTGATCAGATTCAGGAGATCGGCGCCGGCGGCGTGAATGTTCTTGGAGAACTCCACCTGTTTTGGGTTCAGATTGCCGTCGGCATTCTCGGCGAGCTGCTGGCCCAGGATCAAGATGCTGTTGAGCGGAGTGCGCAGTTCGTGCGACATATTGGCGAGAAATTCAGATTTATACTTGGAAGCGAGCGCCAGCTCCGCGGCCTTTTCCTCTAACGCATGCCGCGCCTGTTCGATCTCCTGGTTCTTGCGCTCGACCTCGGCGTTTTGCTCGGCGAGCTGTTTGGCCTTATTCGCCATTTCCTCGTTGGTCTGCTGCAACTCTTTTTGCTGCGTCTGGAGCTCGGTCGCCAGTTTCTGGGATTGCTGCAGCAACCCTTCCGTTCGCATCGTCGCCTCGATCGTGTTGAGCACGATGCCGATGCTTTCGGTCAATTGGGCGAGAAACGTCAGGTGGGTTGAAGTGAATTCCATCAGGGAGGCCAGCTCGATGACCGCCTTGGTCTCTCCCTCGAAGAGGACGGGAAGCACGATGAGGTTGCGGGGCGGCGCTTCGCCGAGACCGGAGCTGATCCGGACGTAATCGGGCGGAACATCCTTGAGCAAGACAGGGCGCTTCTCCACGGCGCATTGACCCACGAGGCCCACGCCCAAGGGCAATTCAGCCGCCACCTCCCGGGTTCCGCCGCCGGCATAACCGGCCAGCATGCTGAGGCTCGAGCCGTTGCCCGAGCCGAGCTGGTACACCGCGCCGTATTGGGCGTTAACCAGCGGCGCCAATTCGGAGAGCAGCATCCGGCCCACGGTCGTCAGATCGCGCTGCCCTTGCATCATCCGCGTGAACTTGGCCAGGTTGGTCTTGAGCCAGTCCTGCTCGGTGTTCTGGTCGGTCGTCGCGCGCAGGTTTTTGATCATCGCGTTGATGTTGTCCTTAAGCTCTGCGACCTCGCCGCGCGCGTCCACCTGGATCGAGCGCGTGAGATCGCCTTTGGTGACCGCGGTACCAACGTCGGCGATGGCCCGGACTTGCGTCGTGAGATTGGCAGCCAGCAGGTTGACGTTGTCCGTCAAATCTTTCCAGATGCCAGCCGCGCCCGGCACGTTGGCCTGGCCGCCCAGGCGACCTTCCACGCCCACCTCGCGGGCAACGGTCGTCACCTGCTCGGCAAAGATGGCCAATGTGTTGGTCATGCCGTTGATGGTCTCGGCCAGGGCCGCGACTTCGCCTTTGGCTTCGACCGTCAGCTTCTCTGTGAGGCTTCCCATAGCCACGTTGGTCACGACCTTGACGATGCCTCGGACCTGGGCCGTCAGGTTGCCGGCCATGAAGTTGACGTTGTCGGTCAAGTCCTTCCACGTGCCGCCGACTCCCGGAACCACGGCCTGGCCTCCCAGCTTGCCCTCCGTGCCCACCTCGCGCGCCACGCGCGTCACCTCGGCCGCAAAGGCGTTTAACTGGTCCACCATCGTGTTGATCGTGTCCTTGAGCTGCAGGATCTCGCCGCGCACGTCCACCGTGATCTTCTTGGAGAGGTCGCCCTTGGCGACGGCAATCGTCACATCGGCGATGTTGCGGACCTGGGCGGTCAGGTTGCCGGCCATGGAGTTGACGTTGTCGGTCAGTTCCTTCCAGACGCCGCTCACGCCTTTGACTTGCGCTTGGCCGCCCAGCTTCCCTTCCGTCCCTACTTCGCGCGCCACGCGGGTTACTTCGGAGGCGAACGCATTCAACTGGTCCACCATCGTGTTGATGGTGTTCTTCAGCTCCAGGATCTCCCCACGCACCTCCAC
>JACPFH010000406.1 GCA_016183075.1 Deltaproteobacteria bacterium
ATCGAGGTCGAGAGCGAAGTGGGCAAGGGCTCTACCTTCCGCATGACCTTACCGACGGCGTATTCCGCCTGATCGTGGTTCGGTTCTTCTGTCGGCCTGTGGCCGATTCTCAGCAGTCTGTTGTGCGGTGGCTTGACCCCAACCGGATAAAGGTTATAAGAGTCAAATAGGGAGGGGAGGTCACGCATGAGACGCTTGCGCATGTATGTCGGGGTGAGCCTGGCGGTTGTTTTGGTCGCATGGGTCGGGCCGAAAGCATTTTTCGCGGCGACCGTTGCCGTGCCGGAGAAGGTCCCGGAAGTCGTCGTCTTGAGCAAGGTGGTGGTGAAGGATGGGGAGGTCTCCGGCGAGTTGGTCAACAAGACGAACCACGCGGTGCGCGATGTCCAGCTTCAGATCCGCCACCTCTGGCAGTGGAAGAATGAATTTCGGCCGCGGGGACGGATGAGCTAGGAAGGGTCGACTATTACAACGTGGAGAAAGAGATTTCCCCGGGCGAAACCGTGCCGTTCACCTACAAGCCGTCTCCTCCACTGGCTTCCCGCCCGGACGGGTATTACCAGACGACCGTATTCGTAGCCGGTTTTTCCGAGGTCTACCGGTAAGCGGGCCCCGGCGGCAACGAAACGCCTGCAAGCGCGAGAGAAACTGCGGCGGGGTCATGGCGGGATCGAAGAAGTACCTTGTTCCCATCGATTTTTCGCGCAATTCCGAGGTCGCCCTGGACCATGCCCTTCGGTTGGCTCGCGACAGCCAGGCGCGGCTCGTTTTGGTCCACGTGCTCGAGGATCCCGCGGCCAACGTCCCGGTTCCCATGCGGGCGGAGTACTATCGGGAGCTGCAGCGGGAGGCTCGCGGCGCGGCCGAGAGGCTGATTCGGCGCAAGAAGCTGCGGGACCGAGAGTATCGCTTTGTGCTGATTACACAACAGGATCCGGCCCGAGCCATCGCCGAACAAGCACGAAAGTCCCGCGTCTCCATGATTATCATGGGGAGCCACGGTCGCACAGGGCTCAAGCGCATTGTACTGGGGAGCGTGGCGGAAAAGACGCTTCGCCACGCGCGGTGCCCGGTTCTGGTCGTAAAAAAATAAGATCCTCAAATTGAGCTACCACAAGCCCAAATTGATCGCCGGCTTTATTATTTCCCTGTGGTCTTTCTTTCTCTGCCTTGTGCCTGTGCGCGCCCTCGCCGGCGCGCAAACGGAGATCCGCTTCGTCAACTGGAAATCGCAGTTTCCGAAAGTCTGGGTTGAGGCGCTCGCTGCCTTTGAGACTCAGAACCCGGGATTGAAGATCGTCCAGGAGATCGGCCCGCACTCCTCCACCGAATTCCACGATCTGGTCACGCAAAAGCTTAAGAACCGCGATCCTGCGATGGACGTGTTTTTTATGGATGTCATCTGGCCGGCGGAATTTGCCGCCGCCGGCTGGGCGCTCCCGCTGGACCGCTTCTTTGCGGCGACCGAGCGGGAGAAGTTTCTTGCGGCGCCGGTATTGGCCAACACGTATCGGGGCCAGATCTATGGCGTCCCGGTCTTCACCGATGCCGGTATGCTGTACTACCGCAAGGACCTCTTGGCGCGATACGGGTTTTCGCCGCCGCGCACGTGGCCCGAACTGGTCGCGCAGGCCAAAACGATTGTGGCGCAGGAGCAGGACCCCCATCTGACCGGCTTCTCCGGCCAGTTCAAACAATACGAAGGCCTCATCTGCAACATGATGGAATATATTCTGAGCAACGGGGGATCGCTTTGGGATGAGGACGCGCTCCAGGGAACCCTTCACCATCCGAAAGTGATCGAAGCGGTCCGATTCGTGCGCGATCGCGTCATCGGAGAGATCTCGCATCGCGGCGTGCTCGCCTACCAGGAGCCGGAATCGCTCGCGTCGTTTTCCCAGGGGCGGGCGGTCTTCCACCGCAATTGGCCCTATGCTTGGGAGATCGCCAATGATCCGAAGCGGTCGCGCGTGGCCGGCAAGGTGGGCATCACGGTGTTGCCCGCTTTTCCGGGAGGGAAGAGCGTTTCGACTCTCGGGGGCTGGCAATTGGGAATCAGCCGGTTTTCGCGCAAGCCCGATCCGGCATGGAAATTCGTAAGCTTCATGTCGAGCCTCCAGATGCAAAAGCGGATCGCGCTGTTCGCCGGCAGGGCGCCGGCGCGCAGAGCGCTCTACCGCGATCCGGACGTTCTCAAGAAGCGGCCTGAGTTCGAATCCGAGCTTGACGTCTTCGTAAACGCCGTCCCGCGGCCGCGCACGCCGGTGTATATCCCCCTCTCCAACATTATGCAGCGCTTTTTCAGCTCCGCCATCGCGGTTCGGGACTCCAACATCGAGTCGTTGGCCCGGCTCGCCTCCCGCGACATGAACCGGGTTTTGGACCTGCTGCGCGAGAGGACCCGCCCATGAGCAGGGGCTATCGTGTCGCCGCGTATTATCTCTTGCCGAGCTTTGTCTTTGTCCTGCTGTTTTCCCTCTACCCCATCTTCGAATCCTTTCGTCTGAGCTTTTACCGCTTGATCCTCACGCTTCCCTGGCTGGGGCAGAAATTCGTCGGGTGGGAAAACTACTATGACCTCGCCACCGATCCCGTCGCGATGAAATCGCTGCTGACGACGCTTCTGTTCGTCGCCGTGACCGCGCCTCTGGAAGTCGTGCTGGGGCTGTTGATGGCTTTGGTTTTGAACGAGTCCTTTCGCGGCCGGGCCGCGCTGCGCGCAGTCATGCTCATTCCGTGGGCGATCCCCACGGTCGTCTCCGCCCAGATGTGGCGCTTCATCTTCAACGATCGCTACGGTCTGGTCAATTTTTTCCTTTTCGGCGGCCAGACCCATCTCTACCTCGCCCCGCTCGCCGATCCCTACCTTGCCGTGGTCGCGATCATGCTCGCGGATATCTGGAAGACGAGTTCCTTCGCCGCGCTCATCATCCTGGCGGGACTCCAGACGATTCCCGACGAGCTTTACGAGGCTGCCAGCGTCGACGGGGCGACTTCCTGGCGACAGTTTCGCCACATCACGTTGCCGCTGCTCAAGCCGGCTTTGCTCCTGGCGCTGCTTTTCCGGACCATCGATGCGCTGAGGGTCTTCGATCTCGTCGTCGTCATGACGCAGGGCGGGCCTGCGGATGCGACGAACGTGTTTCAGTTCTACGGCTACAAGAAGACTTTTGCCGAGGGCATGATCGGTTATGGGTCGACGATCGCGGTCGTGGTGTTCTTTGTTTCTCTGCTGTTTTCTCTGCTCTACATCCGGCTGATCGGCGCGCGGATCCTGCAGAGGTCCGAGCGATGAGACGAGGCGTCTTGTGGCCGTTGTGGTTGGTTCTGATCGGCGGGTTCAGCCTGGTGCCCTTTCTGTGGTTCGTGCTGACCTCCTGGAAGAGCGCGGCTCAGGTCACGGCGATACCTCCGGAGATCGTTCCCGACTTTCATTGGGGGTTTTACCTCTCCGCGCTGCGGGACCACGGGCTGCTCAAGTATATCCGGAACAGCGCCATCGTCGCGAGCTTGACAACGCTGATCAGCATCGCCATCGGCGCCTTCGCGGCCTATGCGTTGACACGCTTTCAGCTTCCCTGGACCCGGACCTATCTCATGCTCTTGCTGGCGGTATCGATGTTCCCCCAAATCGCCATCGCCGGTCCGGTGTGGAGAATCCTGAGCGCGCTGGGTTGGCTGAATACCTACCAGGGCATCGTCGCCGCATACATCGCGCTCTCGCTGCCGCTGGCGGTTTGGATCCTGGCGACGTTTTTCAAAGAGCTTCCCTATGAGGTCGAGGAGGCGGCCTTGATCGACGGGTGCACTCGAGTTCAGGCGCTGTGGAAAGTCGTGCTCCCGCTCGCCGCTCCCGGTCTGTTCACCGCTTCGATTCTGGTCTTTATCCACGTCTGGAACGAGTTCTTTTTCGCCCTCCTCATCCTTACGAACCCGGCGCTTCAGACCCTCCCCGTTGGCATCGCTCTTTTTCCCGGCGAGTACACGATGCCCTGGGGAGAGATCGCCGCCGCCTCCACCATCGCTACTCTGCCGCTGATCCTGTTGACTTTGATTTTCCAGCGCCGGATCGTCCGCGGCCTGTCGGCGGGAGCAATCAAAGGGTGAAGAAGGCAATAGGCAATAACGTTCAAGGTTCAAAGTTCAATGTGAGCCTTGAACCCGGAACCTTGAACTTTGAACAGGAGATAGGCAACGGGCATGCGGCCGATGCGCACGCTGTAGGGCGGAGGGAGGCATACGATGGCTTCGCTTTCGGTCCAAAACGTTTCCAAGTCCTTTGGCGCCACGGCGGTCCTTAAAGGTATTTCCTTTGAGGTGAACGACGGTGAGTTCTGC
>JACPFH010000407.1 GCA_016183075.1 Deltaproteobacteria bacterium
ACTATCTGGAAGGGGTACTTGAGCGGTCCGATGCCGTGGTCTCCCGCGCCGTCAAGGAGCTGGTGATTACCGCCGTCTCCGCCGCCCTAACCATGTATGACGGGGCTCGCCTACACCTCAAGCGGGCATTGCTAGCCGGAGCGACCCCTCGTGAGGCTCTGGAATTCTTGGAGACGGCTGCAATCCCAGCGGGGCTGCCGGTGCTCTGGCAGGGGGCTCGGTTGCTTGAGGAAGTCCTGAGTGAGCTGGGACAGCCGTTTGCAAGCACATCGTCAGAGGAGGGGCGCCATGGATGACGAGGCCCGGCACTTTAACGAGCAGTAGCCCGAGATCTTCGACCACTAGCCGGCGATGCGGGTTCTTAGATAACGGGAGGTGACATATGTGTAAGGGAATGCGCTACCTCATATTAACTCTTGTGGGAATTGCCTTGACCGTGGGTGTTGGGCAGGCATCTACGCATGAGTTTTTCAGGGCGAAGGTTATTCGAATCGTGGTCGGGTTCGGAACAGGAGGGGGCTTTGACATCTACGCTCGCCTCGTTGCTAGGCACATGGGGAAACATCTTCCCGGAAATCCGACGGTCATCGTTGATAACATGCCTGGAGCCGCAGGTCTAGTCGCAGCTAACCATCTCTATAAAGTAGCCAAGTCTGACGGCCTGACGATCGGCAACTTCACGGGCGGGCTGATGATGGGCCAAGTTCTAGGACGGCCAGGTATCGAGTTTGACGCGCAGAAGTTTGAATATGTTGGAGTTCCGCTGACGGATGCTCAGGTCTGTATCTTGGCCAATCGAAGCGGCATTACTGGTATGGAGAAATGGATGGCATCGAGGGCACCAATGAGATTGGGCGGACTGGGCCCGGGAACTGCGCCCTCTGACGTCCCCAAGATTCTGAAGATTGCACTAGACCTTCCCATGCGGCTTGTTGAGGGTTACAAAAGCGTTGCCGATGTTCGCCTGGCTATCGACTCTGGTGAGATTGACGGGATTTGCGGCACGAGTCTGCAGGCGGCCCAAACGGTATGGATCAAGGGTATAGAATCGGGAGAACTGGCGATTGTCTTGCAGATGGTGCCACAAGCCCATCCCGAAATACCTAAAGTTCCCTTAGCAATCGACTTCGCCAAGACCGACGAGGGACGCCAGTTAATCCAAGTAGGTATTCATGATATGGCCCGCACCAACCGTCTGTACGTGCTGCCCCCTGGCACGCCCAAAGACCGCGTCGGAATCATGCGTAGGGCATTCATGGATACTTTAAAGGATCCGGAGTTTCGGGCGGATGCTAAAAAGTCTAAGCAGGACGTGGATCCGGTGGCTGGCGAAGAAGTCGAAAGAACAGTAGCCAGGTTCTTCAATTTGAGTCCCGCTCTGGTGGCTAAGCTGAAAGAGGTGCTGAAATAGGCCAACACGAAGCAACTGACTCGTTGGCAATCTGACTTTCGCAGGTGTCTTAAATCTGGAAGGGATGAGCATTATATGAACAGCTTAAAGACTCTCCATTCCGTCGTATCGGCAGCATTGAAGGCCCTTACGGCCATCATAGCTAGTTTCGGCCTTCTTGTCGGTGTTTCGAACGGGTCGACACATGACTTTTTCCAGGATAAGACGATCCGAATCATCGTCAGCTTTTCTCCTGGAGGAGGTTTTGACGTCTATTCCCGAGCCATTGCCCGGCACCTAGGCAGATATATACCGGGAAACCCCAATGTCATTGTAGAAAACATGCCGGGGGCGGGAGGCTTGATTGCCGCAAACCGGCTTTATCGGTCGATCAAACCCGATGGCCTTACTTTTGCTAATTTCCCAGGCGGCCTCCTCATGGAACAGATCCTGGGACGACCTGGGATCGAATTTGATGCTCGGAAATTTGAATACGTTGGGATTCCGGTTAAGGACATCTGGGTTTGCATTTTGGCAAAAGCACGGGGGATTACGAGCATCGAAAAGTGGCTGAAGTCTAAGACTCCGGTTAAGCTGGGTTCAACCGGTCCAGGTTCTAGTACCTACATCACTCCTCGAGTGCTCCAGGTTGCCCTTGGTCTCGCTATCCAGATTGTCTCAGGTTATAAGGGCGTACCCGACATTCGGCTCGCTACAGAGGGCGGAGAGCTTGACGGAGGCTGCACAAGCTGGGAGGGAACCAAGGTGATATGGGGCAAGGCGATGCAAGCAGGTAATGCGGCCGTTGTGGTGCAGATGACGTCACGCCCGCACCCGGAACTGCAAAAAGTTCCGCTAGCAATTAGCTTCGCTAAGAGCGACGATGCCCGTTTGTTGATCCGAGCGGCGACGCACGACACAGCCGCATTAAATCGGGCTTACGTGTTACCACCGGGTACGCTGAAAGAGCGGGTGAAAGTCCTGCGCCAGGCCTTCATGAATACCCTGAAGGATCCGCAATTTCTCGTGGAAGTAAGGAAATCTAAAATGGAAGTTGATCCTATGTTCGGCGAGGAGATGGAGGACGCCGTCACTAGGCTTTTTAACTTGGAAACTGCGGTGGTGGCACGGCTCAGAGAGGTCCTCCAGTAGACAGACAACAACAAAAGACATCTCATGCGGCGTCCGCACAAGAGCAGCGCGACATCAGGCGGGCTATTGTTCCTTGCTGCTGAAAGAGTCCAACCTAAGGTTTCCTATTCCAGGAGGACCTACACCGATGGAGATAAGTACAAAGTTTGACACTCACCTGACGAAATATACCGTGCGGGACTTCATCGCCTTGGCGCAACGTGCTTGTGACCACGGGTTTGGCACTCTTTGGCTCAACGACAATGTCCGCTACAGGAACATCTTCGTCGTACTTCCAGCCGTGGCCGCCCATGTACCAATTACATTAGGAACGGCTGTTTTAGTGCAATACTTTCATCAGCCTGTAAGTCTAGCTGATACTCTAGCTGCCATGTCGGAACTATCCACTGCTCGAGAATTCAAAGTCGGGATCGGTATCGGCGATATCGCGCAGACACCGCCCTACGTTGATATGATAAAACCAATTGCGATGCTTCGCGAGATGACGCTGTTCCTTAAGCAATTGTTTTCCGGCAATACCGTTTATTTTCGTGACTTTCCCACGTTGACGCACTACTATCATCTGAATCCCGATGGGCGACACCACCTCGCATTCTCACCCCCACGACCTCTACCGTTCTACGGTGGAAGTCTGGGACCACAGTCCCTCACCACGGCCGGTCGATACATGGATGGAGTCATATTCCCGGCGCAATTCCTAGCATTACATCGGATTGGGCGCTTTCGAGCAATGCTACAGCGGGCGGAAGAGGCGGCAAAGGTGACGGACGAAAAGAAGCGATTCCGGTTCGCTGTCAGTGTCAATGTCTCAGTGTCACACGACGGGACGAAAGCACGGCGGCACGTGTTGCCGCAAGTGGCGCATTCGATCGTCAGCCTCACAAAGTTGAATCTGTCGCATGATGAGTTTGAAGTTCTGGGCATCGATCCAGACCGCCTGCAGGCGATCAAGCAACGTTTCACTGAAGGGGGCACCATCGAAGAGGCTGCAGAGTTAGTTGATGAACGAATGGTGAACGCTTATTCCTTGGCCGGTTCGCCGGATGAGGTTTGGCCGGCATTGACACAGTTGGCCAAAGAACTTCGGCAGTTTGGAGTTGACGAACTGGTGCTGATTAGACTGGGACCGGATTACGCGGAGGCTTTAGACTTGCTCGGCGAACAGGTCCTGCCTCACCTTCGATCACTGTCATAGCGTGGAATCGTCCGCCCATGCCCCATACTGCCGGGGGGGTTGGCGTCTGGGCATTCACTTTGGGTTTAGAACGACAGGATCGTAGTATTTGCAAAAAAGGGCGGCATAATGTAGAGGCTGGTGGATTTGAGCTAAAGGAACTTGGAGGATAGAGTTCGGGTTTCGGTTCGTAGCCTCTAACCTGTTCGTAAATAACAATGCGCTACGGCTTTGTCATCGACCACAATCGCTGCATCGGGTGTCACGCGTGCACCGTAGCGTGCAAAGAAGAGCACAACGTGCCCATCGGGGTCTTCCGCACCTGGGTCAAGTACGTCGAAAAAGGGGAGTACCCCAACACCAGGCGCCACTTCGGCGTGCTCCGGTGCAATCACTGCGACGACGCGCCGTGCGTGGAGATCTGCCCGACACGGGCCCTCTATCGGCGCAAGGATGGAATCGTCGATTTCGATAGCGAGCGCTGCATCGGCTGCAAGTCCTGCATGCAGGCCTGCCCCTACGATGCCCTCTATATCGATCCGCGCACGAACACGGCCGCCAAGTGCAACTATTGCGCTCATCGGGTGGAGGTCGGTTTGGAGCCGGCCTGCGTGATCGTTTGTCCGGAGCAGGCGATTATCGCCGGCGACCTGGACGACCCGGCCAGTCGGATTAACCATCTCGTGGCGACGCAGAAAGTCAGCATGCGCAAGCCTGAGAAGGGGACAAAACCAAAACTTTTCTATGTAGGGGTGGATGAGGATCTGCTGCGGCCGACGATGGTGGAGCCGGCAGCCAGCCATCTCTGGGCCGAGAAAAACCCCGGCGATGATCTCTATGCCCCGGCGGGCAGCCAAGGCAACGGGCGGGCCGCGGCGGGCGCCCCCAGGGAAGTTTACGACGTGTCCCATCCCCGGCCTTGGGGGAGGAAGGTCGCTTCCTATCTGTGGAGCAAATCGATCGCTGCCGGCGTGCTTTTGGTGGCCGCGATCCTCTTCGAGCTCGGTTACCAGGGGGAAAAGACTCTCCTGATGCTTGCGGGCCCGATTTTGAGCTTGTTCTTTCTTGCTGTAACAACGCTGCTTCTGATCGTCGATCTTAAGCGGCCCGAACGGTTTTATTATCTGTTCACCAAGCCCAATCCCACATCGTGGTTGGTATGGGGAGGATACATTCTTGCTCTGCACGGCGTTCTGGGCGGACTCTGGCTCCTTTCGGCTTTCTTCAAGGGCAGCGTCCCTGGGATCCTCATCTGGCCAGCGGCGGTCCTGGCCGCCGGATCCGCCTGTTACTCGGCTTTTCTCTTCGCGCAGGCCAAAGGGCGTGATCTGTGGCAAAGCCCGCTTCTGCTCTGGCATCTCCTGATTCAAGCGCTCATGGCCGGCTCGGCGACGCTCATATTGGCCGGTGTCATCCTTGGGTCGCCTCCGGCCCTGCTTGACAGGCTGGAAAGCTTCCTTGCCTTTTCACTGGTGCTTAGTTTAGGCATGATTCTGGGCGAGCTTTATCTCACGCACGTGAGTGAAGATCTTCGTCGGGCGACGGATCTGTTGAAAGACGGCGCTCTAAGCGGAAGATTCTGGAGCCTTGTAGTCGGCGTCGGGCTTTTGGCGCCGCTCGTCCTGCTTGCGTGGGCGGGCGATTCCTTGTTGGTTTCCGGTGCAGCTTCGGTTTTTGCTCTGGCGGGGCTGTGGTTTTTCGAGGATCTGTGGGTGCGGGCCGGGCAGGCGGTGCCGCTAAGTTGACGATGCGCGAGAGAGAGGAGTTCAAAAGTTCAAAACGCTCAAACTGTTCAATCCGTTAACGATTGAAACGATTTAAACGACTGGAACGGCTTGAACGACTCGAACCGAAGGGCTTCCATGTGAGGTGTAAGCGTGATGGAGACTAAACCGTTGCATCCCTGGGCTGCGGAGTTGGAACCGCCTGTCGGCGGCCTCGCTAGTTATCCGCCCGTGGAGCGATGGGACGACTGGCGGGAGTACGATCCAGCCCATTGGCCCAAGAGGGTCGAGAAACACTACATGCTCATTCCGACCATCTGCTTCAACTGCGAAGCGGCGTGTGGGTTGCTCGCCTATGTGGACAAAGAGAAGCTTTCCATCCAGAAATTCGAAGGCAATCCCGCCCATCCGGGAAGCCGCGGGCGCAATTGCGCCAAGGGTCCCGCCACGATCAATCAGGTCACGGACCCGGAGCGCATTCGCTACCCGCTCAAGCGCGTCGGCAAACGAGGGGAGGGAAAATGGGAGCGGGTGAGCTGGGATGAGGTTTTGGACGACATCGCAGGTCGCGTGCGCAAGGCGCTCCTGGAGGATCGACGGACCGAGGTGATGTACCACGTCGGGCGGCCGGGACATGAGCTCGTCTATCACCAAAGGATTTTTCATGCCTGGGGAGTTGACGGCCATAACAGCCACACCAACGTTTGCTCGGCGTCGGCGCGGGCCGGCTACGCGTTCTGGCATGGACTGGATCGTCCCTCCGATCGGGAGTTTGTGCGCAAATGGGTCAACTGGGAGGAGTACCTGCGCGACGAGCATCCGGAAAAATCGCGGGACTTCGAAAACTTCTTGTTCCTCTTAAAACAGCTCTACGCCGACTTCACGCCGGAGTTTGCGGCGCGCGAGTGCGGCGTCCCGGCGGCAACGATTGTCGAGATCGCGCGTGAGATCGGCCGCGCCGGCCCAGCGCTGGCTACGCACGTCTGGCGGAGCGCCGCGGCTGGAAACCTCGGCGGCTGGCAGGTAGCCCGGGCGCTCGAGTTTCTTGTGGTACTGGCCGGCGCCGTGGCGACACCGGGAGGCACGGCGCCCAGTGGCTTCCACAAGTTTATTCCCGCTCCGCCGCTGATGCCGCCGCCCGCAAAAGTGTGGAACGAGCTGCTCCTGCCACGGGAATACCCGCTTTCCTTTTTCGAGATGAGCTTTCTCTTGCCCCACTTTCTCAAAGAGGGCAGGGGAAAGCTCGCCATGTATTTCACCCGCGTCTACAATCCGGTTTGGACCAATCCCGACGGCATGAGCTGGATCGAAATCCTGAGCGACGAGAGCAAGGTCGAATGCCACGCCTGTCTGACGCCGACGTGGAGCGAGACGGCATGGTTCGCCGATTACGTGCTGCCGATGGGCCATGCTTCCGAGCGCCACGATCTGATGAGCCAGGAGACCCACGCGGCGCGCTGGATCGGCTTTCGCCAACCCGTGTTGCGCGTGGCGCTTGAGCGGCAAGGCAAGAAGTTCAATACCACCTATGAAGCTCACCGCGAAGCCGGGCTCGGCGAGGTTTGGGAGGAGGACGAATTCTGGATCGAGCTCTCCTGGCGCATCGATCCGGACGGCGCGCTTGGGGTGCGCAAGTATTTCGAGTCGCCGTACAGGCCCGGCGAGAAGATCACGGTCGAGGAGTTCTACCGGTGGATTTTCGAGAACAGCGTTCCCGGGCTGCCCGAAGCGGCCGCCAAGCAGGGGCTCGCACCGCTGGAATACATGCGGCGATACGGCGCCTTTCTCGTGCACGATGACGTCTACCGCACCCATGAAACGAGGCTCGAGGCTCGAGAATTAGAAGGCGCGGAGATCGATCCGGTGACGAATGTGATCAGCAGGGGTGGCAATCCAATCGGAGTTGAGGTCGAAGGAGATGCCCACGTCGGCTTTCCCACGCCGTCCCGTCGCTTGGAATTCTACTCAAGGACCCTGAAAGAGTGGCGCTGGCCGGAATACGCGGTTCCCGGTTATATCAAGAGCCATGTCCATTGGGAGAATATCGATCCTCAGAAAGGCGAGATGCTTCTGCTGCCGACATTTCGCCTGCCGACCCTGATTCATACCCGGTCGGGAAATGCGAAATGGCTCTATGAGATCTCCCATCGCAATCCTCTTTGGATCCATCCCAGGGACGCCGAGCGGCTCAAGGTTCGCACCGAAGATCTGCTCAAGGTCCACACGGAGATCGGCTACTTCGTGGACAAGGTCTGGGTCACGGAAGGCATTCGACCCGGCGTCATCGCCTGCTCCCACCACCTCGGGCGCTGGCGGCTCCAGGAAGATCTCGGCGGCGAGCGCTGGTCGACGGCTCTGGTGGACCTCAAGCCCCTCGGCCACGGAAAGTGGATGATGCGCCAGGTTCATGGTATTCGCCCGTTCAAGAGCGAAGATCCGGATTCCGAGCGGATCTGGTGGAAGGACGGCGGCGTGCATCAAAATCTCGTGTTCCCCGTGCAGCCCGATCTTGTCAGCGGGCAACATTGCTGGCACCAGAAAGTGCGGGTGGAAGGGGTAGGGGCTGAAGATCGCTATGGCGACATCTTCGTCGATACGAACAAAGCGCACGAGGTCTACAAGCGCTGGCTCAAGATGACCCGCCCGGCGCCCGGCCCTAACAACCTGCGTCGACCCCTCTGGTTGCCGCGGGCCTACAGGCCGGCCACGGAAGCGTATTACCTCCCTTAAATCCCCTCGCCCCCGCCCCGCTGCGTCCCTTGGATCGGCGTGCGGTTCCATTCGAGCGCTGATTGAATCTTGCGTGGCAGAGGTGGGTTGCGGTTCGTCATGAAGTTGACGAATTCCTCTTTGGAAGGAGCCAGAAGGCGCGGATTGCTCTTTTTCTCGTCTCCCAAAGTGGAAACGGCGTGGCGATAATCATGCGCCGGGTAAACCCGCAGGTGATCTCCCAGGGCCATAAGCCGCTGCAGGCTCTCGTACTGTTTTTCCGCATTTCCTCCGGGAAGATCGGTCCGGCCGCACCCCCCGATCAGAAGCGTATCTCCGGTGAAGATGCGATTGCCGATAACCAAGCAGGTGCTGTCTTCGGTGTGGCCCGGGGTGTGAAGGACCTCGACGGCGATATCCCCGCAACGGACGATGTCTCCTTCGTCAACGCCGACGTCCACGTAGGGCGCCTCCGAGGCGCGATGCATGACCGCCTTGATGCCCGCGCGGTCGCGCAGGATCTTGCATGCCGAGCTGTGATCGGCATGCGTGTGGGTATCGATTGCGTAAATGAGCTCGATGGCAAAATGGCGCGCGAGACCGAGGTACTCTTCCGTCTTGTCGATTTCCGGATCGATGACCACGCCGACTTTTTCGCTCTTGGAACCCACAATGTAAGAAAGGCAGCCGCTCGAGCGAATCTGTTCGAAGAGGATGCTCTTTTCTTCCATTTTCAAACTTCGAGAGCCAACGCTTGCGTACGTTTGGTTTGCGTCCAAAGTTTAAGGGCTTCGCGCGGCTCCCTCGGGGAACGCGCTCTCGGCTGCGGCCGATGGGTCTGTGCCATGAGTCGTACCTTCTGTAATCGGACGT
>JACPFH010000408.1:0-1965 GCA_016183075.1 Deltaproteobacteria bacterium
CCGAAGGGTCGAAGCATGGTAGAGCCGTTTTTCAGCGGAATCAAAACTGACATGAGGGTTTGCTCTCACAACCCTGGAAACGATGGAGGAGGAATATGAAAAGGAGCCTTCGGTGGACGGCATTATTAGTGGCCGCGTCGGCATTCATACCGCTTCCGGCTCAGGCAGCCATGCCGCGAAGCGCCAGCTTGGCGACCCACGCGGTGGGAAGTTTGTACAATGCGATCGGCACCGGCATTGCCACCGTGGTTAGCCGCCACACTCCGGTGGTGGTTCGAGTGCAGCCCTTCGCCGGACCTCCGGCCTGGCTCCCGTCGATGGACAAGGGTGAGACCGACATGGGGATCCTCACCAGCGCCGATGCCATCACTTCCTATAAGGGCATCGTCCTGTACAAAAGGCCTTTTAAGAATACCCGGCTTGTCATCGCGGGGGGAAGCCTGTATCTGAGCTTCTATGTCCCCAAGGATTCTCCTATCGACAGCGTGGCGGATCTGAAGGGGAAGCGGGTTCCCACCGATTACCCGGGCATTCCCATCGCGCGGCTGAGCAGCACGGCGGCCCTGGCGACTGCCGGGCTGACGTACAACGACATCGTCAGGGTTCCCGTCTCGGATCTGGCGGCGGCAGCGCAGGCCTTTCTTGAAGGGAGAGTGGATGCGGGCTGGTACTCGATCGGGAGCCCGGCCATCGAAGAGGCCAACGCCCGGATGGGAGGCGTGAAGTTCATATCCGTCATTGCGACTCCGGAAGGAGCGAAGAAGATGGCGGATATCTACCCTGGCAGCTACCCGACCGTTCTCAAGGCGGGGAGCGCAACCGGCCTCGTGAAAGACACCGCGCTTCTCACTAACGACATCTATATGGTCGCTTCCAAGGGCCTGAGCGAGGAGATGGTTTATGAAATCGTAAAGACGCTCTGGGTACACAACCAGGAACTGGGCGAGGCCAATCCCATCCTGAAGGCCTGGCGGCGCGAGCGCATGGTCGCGAAAAACGCCACCGCTCCTTATCACCCCGGAGCGATTAGGTTTTTCAAGGAAAGCGGAGTCTGGGATAAAGAGATGGACGCGCTGCAGGCGAAGCTGTTGAGCCAATAGCAACGCAGCTCTGACCGGCTTCAGCGTCTCGACAGCACGGTTGCAGCGATAGGACCAGGACGACGGCAGACCGCCGACGGTCGACGGTCATCGGTCGGCGGTCGTCTGTCTACGGAGTAGCCGATGGCAACGGAATCGAAAATGATGGAAACGGAATCCAAGGGGCTGATCGCTACCCGGAAGTTCGAAAATGCCGGCATGGCATTTTTTCAACGGGTTCTGTTGTGGGCGATTCCGGGCCTGGCCATACCGTTCAACTTCGACCTTCCTTCTCACTTTGGTCTCGTAATGCTCCGCGAACAGTATCTTGCAATCGTGTTGAGCCTGGTGTTGTGCTCTGTATTTCTCCTGGTGCCGGCGGGGCGCAGGGCTTCGCTGGTGAAGGCTCCCTGGTACGACCTTATCCTCGCCCTGCTAAGCGCCGTCGCGGGAGGCTATTTAGTTCTCTTTTACCCGAGCATTGTGAATGAAGTGGGGGAGCTGACCCCTGATAAGATTGCGATGGGGGCGATGGCCATTTTGCTCATTATGGAGGCCTGCCGGCGGTTGATCGGATGGATTCTGGTGATCATTGCGGGGATATTCATCTTCTATGCCCACTACGCTCATTTTTTTCCCGGCGTGCTCAATGCCAAGGGCATCTCCTGGTCCAAGATCGCGGTCCATCTTTTCATCGATCCGAACGCCCTGCTGGGGATTCCGCTGGATATCGCGGCGAGCATCGTGGTTGCTTTCATCGTCTTTGGACAGGCTTTTTCAATCTCGGGCGGCGGTGATTTCTTCACCGATGTGGCTATGTCGGCGATGGGAAGGTTTCGCGGCGGCGCGGCGAAAATTTCGGTGTTGTCGAGCGCCCTGTTTGGGA
>JACPFH010000408.1:2013-8829 GCA_016183075.1 Deltaproteobacteria bacterium
GACGATCTCAGGGAGCGCGGTCGCCAACGTCGTCGTCGACGGGGCCATCACGATTCCCATGATGAAGCGCGCGGGCTACAAGGCTCATGTGGCTGCCGCGGTCGAGTCGGTCGCTTCCAATGGAGGTCAAATCATGCCTCCCGTCATGGGAGCGACTGCCTTCGTCATGGCGCAGTTCTTGGGTATTACCTACGCCGAGGTTGCTATCGCGGCTTTTGTCCCGGCGATCCTCTACTACCTTGCCTTGTTCGTGCAAATCGATTTGGAAGCGGGAAAGACCGGCATCTCCCGCATTCCGCGCGAGCAGTTGCCGTCCATCGTGAGGGTGCTCATAAAAGGTTGGGTCTATATCATCCCTATGGCGGCCATTGTGTACACCTTGTTTATCATGAACCTCAACGCTGCCAAGTCGGGCTTTTACGCGGCGGCGATCGCTTTGATGGTTATTCCTTTCCGGCGCGACTTGCGGTTCGATTTTAGGAAGTTTCTGTCTATCTTTGAATCCTCGGGCCGGGCGATGTTGGAGCTTGTGGTCATCAATGCCGTTGCCGGCCTGGTGATCGGAATACTGACGCTCACAGGGCTCGCGTTTGTCTTTACGATGTTTGTCGAGCGCCTCGGCCAGGACAACATGCTTCTCATCTTGGTCCTTACCGGTATAGTTGCCTTGATCCTCGGCATGGGGATGCCGACAACAGCGGTCTATGTCATTGTCGGACTGACCTTGGCGCCGGCGCTGGTCAAGCTCGGCATTGTTCCCATTGCGGCCCACATGTTCGTTTTCTACTGGGCGATGTTGTCCTTAATAACCCCTCCTATATGCGTCGCAGCCTATGCCGGGGCTGCGCTCGCAGGAACGAATCCGATGCGCACCGGATACGAGTGCATGCGTCTTGGGATTCTCGGCTACCTCGTTCCCTTCATCTTCGTATTCGATCCGCTGCTCCTGCTCAAGGGCTCTCCGCTCGCTGTGATTCTAGCCGTTACTACGGCGTTCGTGGGAACGATAGCCATAGGGATCGGCATGGTTGGCTATTTCGTCCGGCCGATGGGGTGGATCAAGCGCCTCCTGTTGATTCTGGGCGGGACCGGACTTCTCATCCCGCCCGGCGGGGCGATCGCGTATAGCTGGACGATCAACCTGGTCGGCGGAGCCGCGGCTTGTGGGATTGTGCTTTACGAGTGGCATTCCCGGAGAAATTCGGCAGAGCCTGCCGGAGCGGTTGTTTTCTCTCAAACAGGGGCCAATAAGAAAGTGTGAAGTGGCGAGAGAAACGAAAAGCGGCAGAAAAGAGGTCAGGCATATGAAGCGGTTTGCAGGAACCGGGCTTGCCGTTGTCGCGCTGGTTGTGGCTGCGGGTTTTGCTTGGGCTCAGGTCCCCCGGAGCGCCACGCTTGCCACCCATGCTGTTGGGAGCTCTTCGAACGCGATTGGGACGGGTATTGGCAAGGTCATCAGTCGCTACACTCCGATCACAGTCCGCGTTCAACCCTTTGCCGGCCCTCCGGCCTGGCTCCCTTCGATGGACCAGGGAGAGACCGACATGGGGATCATCACCAGTCCCGACGCCGCCACTTCCTACAAGGGGATTGTCCTCTACAAAAGGCCGTTCAAGAAAATACGTATCCTCATGGTCGGGGGCCCCTTGCAGCTTAGCTTCTATGTCCAAAAGGATGCGGCCATCGAAACGGTGGCGGATCTGAAGGGGAAGAAAATCCCGACAGAGTATCCCGGGACTCCCATCGTAAGGCTGAGCAGCACGGCGGCGCTGGCATCGGCCGGGCTCACGTATAACGACATCGTCAAGGTTCCTGTGTCCGACCTCGCGGCCGGGGCGCAAGCCTTCTTGGAAAGTCGGACCGACGCCGGCTGGCACACCGTGGGCAGTCCCGCTGTAGAGGAGGCGAACGCGCGCCGGGCGGGAGTGAAGTTCGTTTCTGTCAACGCCACCGCGGAGGGCGCGAAGAGAATGGCAGGAATTTACCCGGGGAGCTATCCTTCCGTCTTCAAAGCGGGCTCTGCGACCGGTATCGTTAAAAACACGGCGTTTCTGACGAGCGACTACTATTTGGTGGCGTCCACGAGTCTGAGCGACGAGGCGGCCTTTCAGATAGTCAGCACCCTCTGGGCCTACAACCAAGAACTAGGGGCAGCGTTTCCCGCCTTGAAAGATTGGCGGCGCGACCGGATGGTTACGGATAAGGCCTTTATTCCCTACCATCCCGGTGCGATTAAATTTTTCAAAGAAAAAGGGTTATGGACCAAAGAGATGGATACCCTTCAGGCAAAGCTCTTGGGCGAATGAGGGGCGGCACGCCCAGGTTGGCGTGGGGGAAAATCGAGTCCTTCGGGCTCAGGACAGGCAACAAAGAAGAAGGAGCGCGAAACATGAAAAAAGCACTGTTAGGAATGTCTCTCCTCGTGGCGATGCTTGTTTTCTTACCGGTCCGCTCCTTTGGCGCTATGCCGACCAGCGCCACATTAGCCACCCATGCCGTCGGAGGTCTTTACCACGCGCTGGGCACGGGCATCGGGAAAGTTATCAGCCGCTACACGCCGACCACGGTGCGCGTCCAGCCGTTCGCCGGCCCTCCGGCCTGGCTCCCTTCGATGGACAAAGGCGAGACGGATATGGGGATCTTGACCAGCGCCGATGCCATCACTTCCTATAAGGGAATCGTGATTTACAAAAGGCCTCTCACGGGAACCAGGATTCTCATTTCCGGGGGAAGGATACATATCGGTTTTTACGTGCGCGCCGATTCCGACATCAAGACCGGCTCTGAGCTCCGGGGGAAGAGAGTCCCCACGGATTTACCTGCTATGCCTATCGCCAGGCTCAGCTCCACCGCCACGCTCGCGGCATCGGGCCTCACCTACAACGATATTGTGAAGGTTCCCGTCTCAGACCTGACTGCCGCCGGGAACGCCTTCCTGGAAGGGCGGCTTGATGCCGGGTGGGATGCCGTGGGGAGCCCCAGGCTCACAGAGGCCAACTCCCGAATTCGCGGCGGCGTGCGATTCATACCGGTGGACTCCAGCCCGGAAGGTGCAAAACGCATGGCCCAGATTTATCCGGGGAGCTATCCTGGCTTGGTTGCCCGCGGGTCGAGCACGGGAGTCGCTACGGACATGCATATGCTTACTAATGACATTTATCTGGTCGCTACGAAGTTCATGAGCGACGAGGTGGCGTACGAGATCGTTAAGACCCTCTGGGAGCGCAATGAGGAGCTCGGCCCTGTTCATCCCGGCTTGAAGGAATGGACCCGGGAGCGCATGGTGAACCAAACCGTTTTTATCCCCTACCATCCTGGGGCGATCAAGTTTCTCAAAGAGAAGGGGGTATGGAGCAAGGAGATGGATGCCTTACAGGCCAAGCTCCTGGGCGACTGATACAAACGACCTATTTAGGAATAGGTTCCTCGGGGGCGCGTCTTCCGGCCGCGGCCGATGGGTTCGTGCCATGAGTTGTGCCGTCTGTAATCGGACGTCCGCGGCCTCCAGCCACGCCCCCTTCGGAACCCTTGATCGGAACTGCGTAGAGACCTAATAAAAGGGTAGGCGTATGGACGAAGCGGAGCGCAAAGAGTTTCTTTCACTCCTGCAGTTGATGTGGACCATTCGGGCCTTCGAGGAGAAAGTTTCCGAACTCTACGCCAAAGGGCAGGTCGTCGGTCTCTTGCATCTCGGGATCGGGCAGGAAGGCGTGGCGGTGGGGACGTGCCGCGCTCTGCGCGCCGACGATTACGTCTTTGGCGGGCACCGGTCTCATGCTCATGCCATTGCCAAGGGAGCGGATCCCGCGAGGCTGCTCGCTGAGATAGCCGGGCGAGCCGCCGGGTACTGTCGAGGTAAGGGCGGGTCGATGCATCTGGTGGCTATGGATGTCGGATGCGTTACCGCCACGGGCGTAGTTGGCGGCACGATCCCGCTCGCGTTGGGAGCGGCATTGGTATGCAGGGAGACAGGGAAGGGGCAGATAGCGACGGTTTTCTTCGGCGACGGCGCGGGACAGGTGGGGCCTTTTCATGAGTCGCTCAATATCGCGAGCTTGTGGAAGTTGCCGGTGATCTTTGTTTGCGAAAACAACGGGTATGCGGAGTTTACGCCGCTCTCGGCTCACACGCTGGTTTCACGCCTGGCGGATCACGCCGGAACCTACAACATGCCCAACGTCACCGTCGACGGCAACGACATTCTCGCCGTGCGGGGCGCGATCCAGGAGGCGGCCGAGCGCGCTCGCTCGGGCGGAGGACCCACTTTTGTTGAGTGTCTCACCTACCGCCTCAGGGGCCACTACGAGGGCGATCCGGGAAAGTACCGAGAGCTTTCTGAAGTTTCGGAATGGAAAGACAAGGATCCTGTCGCTCGTTTCGTCGGCGTCCTGAAAGAGAAAGGCGTTTCCGCCGGCGAGTTCGCAGCCGCGGAGCAGCAGGCGAGGGAGCGCGTGGATGAGGCTGTGCGGTTTGCGCTTGCGGCGCCGTGGCCGAGCGCGGAGGAAGTCAGGCAACAGGTATTTGCGGGGGACTGACCATGGCGGAGCAGACATATCTAGAGGCGATCCGCAGCGGGCTGCGCGAGGAGATGGTCAGAGACCGTTCCATCTATGTTTTGGGGGAAGATGTGGCGCTGGGCGGGCCGTTCGGTGTCACCAAGGGACTTGCCGAAGAGTTCGGCGCGAGCAGGGTCCTCAACACGCCGATCAGCGAAGGAACGGTGGTCGGGCTGGCTGTCGGGGCCTCGCTCCTGGGTCTTCGTCCGGTGGTGGAGGTGATGTTCATCGATTTCATTACGCTGGCGATGGATCAGTTGGTCAACCATGCGGCTAAGCTCCACTACATGTCAGGCGGACAATTGCGCGTTCCCATGACGCTTCGGGTCCAGGAAGGCGCCATGGGGAGTTGCGGCGCCCATCATTCCCAAAGCCTCGAAGCGTGGTTCCTGCACGTTCCCGGCCTCAAGGTGGTTGTGCCTTCCAATCCCGCTGATGCGAAGGGTCTTTTGAAGTCCGCCCTAAGAGACGAGAACCCGGTTGTGTATGTGGAGCACCGCGGGCTTTACTTTTCGCGCGGCAAGGTTCCCGAGGGAGACTACGTGGTGCCGATAGGCCGGGCGGCGCTCGTGCGGGCCGGCAAAGACGTGACCGTAGCGGCCTTTGGAAAAATGGTGGGCGTTGCCGAGCAGGCGGCCCGGCAGCTCGAGGGGGAAGGGACCTCCGTTGAAGTCCTGGACGCGCGAACCATGTGCCCGCTCGACTTAGAGACGATTGTGGCTTCCGTGCGCAAGACCAGGCGACTCGTTGTCGCGCACGAGGCCGTAGAAACCGGCGGAGCGGGAGCCGAGATCGCCGCTCAAGTCCAGCAGGAAGCGTTCCATATACTCGACAGCCCTGTGGGGCGCGTCGGCGCGGTCTTTGCGCCGGTGCCGGCCAGCCCCGTTTTGGAAAAGGAATTCGTTCCCAGCAAGGAGCAAATCATGAAAGCCGTACGA
The DNA here is from genome assembly GCA_016183075.1 of Deltaproteobacteria bacterium. Lineage (GTDB taxonomy): Bacteria > Desulfobacterota > Binatia > UBA9968 > UBA9968 > 2-12-FULL-57-22. The sequence continues at coordinate 7,508 of JACPFH010000408.1, forward strand.
CAGGCCGTAAAATGGGTGCGGCCTGCGACCTAAGAAAGGAGTAAGCTGTGCTGCCAAAATTGCCGCGGGAAAAATTGCTCGACCTCTACAAAACCATGCTCGTCATGCGACGGTTTGAGGAGGCCCTGATCCGGGTCACGAAGTCAGGCATCTCGGTGGGGCATTTTCACGTTTACATCGGCCAGGAGTGCACCGGGGCGCCCGCGCTTTCCCTTCTTGGATCCCGGGATACGGTTTTTACCACGCACAGAAATCACGGCCATTTGCTTGCGCGGGGCGCGGACCCGGGCAAACTCATGGCTGAAATTTTTGGCAAGGCCACGGGTTACAACAAAGGCAAAGGTGGCACCCTCCACACCACGGCGGGCGAGTTGGGTTTTCTGACGACCTCTGCGATTGTCGGGGGCGTTATACCCCTGGCCACCGGCGCCGCGTTCGCCGCGAAAGAGCGGAAAACCAGGGGAGCGAGCATGTGCCTTTTTGGCGACGGCGCCCTGGAGGAAGGGGTAGTCCATGAGTCCTTTAATCTTGCTGCCCTGTGGTCCCTTCCGGTCGTCTACTTATGCGAAAACAACAGCTTCGGCGCGCCGGGCCAAAAGGCCGGAGAATATTCCTCTTCGACGATCGCTGCGCGCAGCCTTTTGAGCCTGGCTACTCCTTATGGAATTCCTGCCGTCTCTGTGGACGGGACGGATGCGGGCGCCGTGCACCAGGCCGTGCAAAAAGCTTTGGCGCGCGCGCGCAAAGGGCAGGGTCCGGTTTTCATCGAGGCCAAGACTTTTCGTTGGCCCGGTAGCCGGCCGGTGTGGCCTGAATTGCTGACGGGCGAGACCGACTTGAAACGGGCGTGGGATCTCAAGGCCATCCCGAAGCAATACGCGGATTGGCACCGGAAAAAGGACGGCGTTTTGCGGTTTACGAGAGAACTCCTCAAGTCACGTCGTGCCACGCCAGAGGAGATTCTCGAGATGGATCGGGAGGCGCAGGCCCGGAACGAGCAGGCGGTTCGCTTCGCGCTCGACAGCCCTGAGCCCAAGCCGGAGGCGGCGCTGGAGGATGTCTTTGCCTAGAGTGGGTTTTTATCGGCAAGCTGCTAAAGAAAGGACCGTTTTATGAGGGAGATCACTTACGCGGAGGCGTTGGTGGAGGCCTTGCGCGAAATTTTGCAAGCAGATGACCGCGTGCGCATCATCGGAAGTTATTTCCTGGGTCTCAGCCCGCGCCGCTCGCTCATGACCCAGCTTCGGAAGGAGTTCCCCAGGCGTTTCTTTGATCCGCCGATCGCCGAGGCCGGTTTCTGCGGCTTGGCGGTAGGGGCTGCG
>JACPFH010000408.1:8873-11831 GCA_016183075.1 Deltaproteobacteria bacterium
GGGGACCGGGAGTTTTTTCTATCAAGCCTTTCCGCAGGTTCTCAACGAAGCCGCCAACACCTATTACATGACCGGAGGCCAAACGAAAGTCCCGGTGGTCTTTCACCTGTTGCACGGGATTCGCGGCGGCGGCGCCGCCCAGCATTCCCATAGCCCGCAAGCGATGCTGTGGAATACCCCCGGGCTGGAGATCATGTTGCCCTCCACGCCCCGCGACGTGAAGGGCTTGCTCAAAACTGCGGTGCGCAGCGAAAACCCCACCGTCTTCGTCGACCATGCCAAGCTTTTCGAAGTAAAAGGGGAGGTCCCCGAAGGGAACTATGAAATCCCCTTCGGCCAGGCCGAGGTGAAACGCCGGGGGAAAGACGTTACGGTTGTCGCAACTTCTCTCATGGTGCAGAGGGCGCTTCAGGCAGCCGAAAAATTGGCGCGACAGGGCATCGACGTGGAGGTCGTTGACCCTCGTACCTTGGTGCCGTTCGACAAGAGCGCCGTCCTTGAGTCTGTGGCAAAGACCGGCCGGCTCGTGGTGGCCGACGAGTGCCATAAGAGTTGCGGAGTCGCCGCAGAGATCGCCGCTATTGTGGCCGAGGAGGGTTTCCAGCTCTTGAAAGCGCCCATCCGGCGGGTGGCGATTCCTGATGTGCCGATCCCGTTCGGCCGGTCGATGGAAGCGTATATCGAACCCTCGGAAGAAAAAATCGTGGAGGAGGGAACGGTAGTTAGGTGGATCAAGGCTGAAGGCGACGAGGTCAGAGAGGGCGAGGCCGTTTTAGAAATCGAGACCGAAAAGGCAACCGTTGAGATCGAGGCGCCCGCGAGCGGGATCTTGACGAGCGTTGCGATTCAGGAAGGAGAGACCGTTGCGGTCGGCACGCGACTGGGGGTGATCGCTTCCCCCGGCGAAGAGATCGCCGCCTTGGGTCATCCGAAGGCCTTCGCTGAAGAGGGCAAGGTCGCGACCCGTGAGATGATTGAGCCGCCCGTGCACAAGGCTGAGGAGCGCACGGCGTTGGGCGCGAAGACGAGCGGGGTTAGCTCGATGCGGCGGATCATTGGCGAGCGCATGAGCGAAAGCAAGCGCGCTATTCCACACTTCTACGTCAATATGGAAGTGGACATGACGGAGGCGGTCAAGCTCAGGGAAGAGTGGAAGGAGAGGAAAAAGAGCGCCGCCCCTTCGTTCAATGACTTCGTGCTTTGGGGCTGCGCTCAGGCGCTTAAAAAGTTCCCCTTGGTCAACTCTACGATGACGGAGACGGGCGTGCAGCTCTCCTCCGAAATCCATCTCGGCATGGCTGTCGCGGTAGAAGAGGGATTGGTCGTTCCGGTGATCCGAAATGCCGATCGTCTCGACCTCTCCGAGGTGGCCCAGAAAAGCCGCGAGCTGGTGGAAAAGGTGCAGCAAAAAAAACTGATACCCGCGGATTACGAGGGCGGCACGTTCACGGTTTCCAACCTGGGGATGTTCGGCGTGGAGAGTTTCAGCGCTATCATCAATCCGCCGCAATGCGCCATCCTGGCTGTCGGGCGAGTCGCTCCCCGTGTGGTGCCGCGCAATGGAAACGTCGCGGTCCGCTCCGTCATGGCCATGACTCTCTCCGCCGATCACCGTATCGTGGACGGGGTCATAGCCGCCCGTTTCTTGCAGGCAATAAAAGAGTTGCTCGAAAGGCCGGAGCTTTAAGTGAGTTCATTATCCTCTAAATCTTTCGCCCCGACTTTTTCTGCAGACTCAACGTGAGGGCTTTTTGACGCGAAAATTCAAAATTCTGGGGTTTTCCTACAGCCTCAACGCCTAGGCTGACCCGCGTTGCCCGGTCAAGGCAAAGTTATCCAGCAAACCAGCACCGTTCGAGCTTACCATATAGCACCTCTCCCGTCTTCCAGTCGCGCGCCAATACTTCCTCACTTGCCAGAAACGCTACTTCGAGCGGCTGTTTTCCGAGTTTAGCTCTGCGTTTGATCTTGAGGCTTGAGGGGTCAATTCCTACGACATCACTGCTGAACGGGCGAGCCACAACACACGTTTCTTCATGCGGGGCGAACGAGTAGTCTCCGATGAACTGCTGAGTGCCTGTCCAGGCTTGCTGCAGGCGCGCGCGCCTGGTGACCTCCCAATTCTTCTTGTCGACGGCCACCATCGTATCGTAGTCACTCGCCCAAATCTCGTCCGCCGAGGCACGGAAATAGAGGCTCGGATTTCCACCTCGTCCAGCAAGATTGAGTGAACGCTTCTTTTTGCCCGTCGTCAAATCGTGCATCACAAGCTGTGAGCTGCGCTGCACCGACACCAGCGCGGAACCCTCACCGGGTATCTCCAGGACATCCACGACGCCCTGGTAACCCTTGTCGTACGAATCGTCGTACCACTCGAGTCTCTGGGCCTCGATTCGCCCGGTTGAGGGCGAGATCAAGAGCAAAACAAAATCTCCCCATGGAGCGAACCGGAGGTAATCGACGTAAAGGCGTGGGACTTGGTTCCATATGTTTGGTTCGCCGGAGAGCTCCGCGTCCGCCTCGGTGATCACGCCCTGCGCAACAGGCTGCTTCGGCTCGGAAAACAGGTGGACGGTGATTTCAAACCGTGTACCGTCGAAGTGGTGACCGACAGCGAAGTGACTCGGTCCGGATGAGTGTAGAGAAAGATATTTTGCTCCGCTGCCGAGGGGAACTCGTGATTCCTTCCGAGCGGGCACGTCATAGACCCAGAGGGTATCACGGTCTACCCAGCCCATTGATGAGATGAGAACTGTTCGCTCAGCGTTGGCGATCATCACTGGATATGGGGTCAGACCTTCTAATCTATACAATCTTGGAAAGCCTCTCACACTCCTTCTTCACCTCTCGCTCTTGCTCCACCCGTTGCGAAACGCGGATGAGAAGGGTACTGATCGAGGTCTGATCCCTCCCCAAATAAGCCGCCACCTCCTTCACTGAAAATCCCAGCCGCCGCGT
>JACPFH010000417.1 GCA_016183075.1 Deltaproteobacteria bacterium
CCTTGGCGACGTGATTGTCCACGCGTCGAAGCGCGTGGATATGCCGCACGCGCACGCCGCGTTCGTCTCAACGGTGTTGCTACCATCGTGGGTCGATCGTGACCACGCACATCCCTTCATCATCGCCCTCACTACGGCACTGTCGTTCGCGACTGGAAGACCGATAAAGTCTCCCAGGGACCCGTACTGGATCGTTTCGGCCGAGGCCAGCGTCGACCCGAAGGCCGTCGCGATACAATTTCCAGTCTTGGTCGCAGGGCCTGGCGCCCGTGACTATCAGATTTCTGCGCCCTTCCTGACCTCCTATGAAAAGGCGGCTGCCCGGGCGCTCGACGTTCTCAGAGTCCTGCCTCTGCCTGCTTATGAGCGCACCCTTCAGGCAATGCGCTTGGTGCACCTCGCCCTCCTGAACCACCGGGATGACTTTGCGCTAAGCTATTTCCTACTCGTGTCATCGTTGGAGGCCATTGCTCAACTCGCAATTCCCCGCAGCGAAGTGATAACCCGACATACCAATGAGCCCCAGTGGCGCGCTCGGGCGCGGACGGATGCAATGTTTAGGGAGCTCTACGCCGCGTACCGTTCGGAGCGGGGAAACAACAGTGGCCTTAGGAAGCGCTTTGTCCGTTTCATCTTGGAATACTGCCCGGTCGACGAATGGGATGACCTCCCGCACCCTGATGAGAACTTCGCGCAGTTCATGAGGGAGAAGCATCCGGATCTGGGGCGCGTTCCAGTGCGACGATCGCTTTGGAACGCGAATCCTCTCGGATGCGTATTCCCATCGGTCGGGGTTTACCCATGAGGGAGCCCAGCCTCCGCACCAAGATCCCCGGGGGCATGACCGCTTCTTCGATGTCGTGTTTGTATTTGAGCCGGGGGTTCGAACCGTGACCGAGGTTGTGGTACCAACGTTCGGCCTCATGGCGTTCTTGGCGCGGAGATGTATCGAGCAATGGTCGGCTCGGCAGCTTACATCCGGCAACGGCGCGTAACACGCCGCTGCAGCCGACAAGCGGCGCACTAGCGCCCGGTGAGGCGAAGCGACGCCGCAGCGCCGCGCGCGGCTGAGCGGCATGGCGTTAGGCGTGCGGGGCACTTGCAAGTACATACGAATAGTCGTATAACCGATTGCGATGAAGCCGACCCGCTTTCTCGGCACAGCTCGTCGCGATTTAGCGGCCTTTCCCGAGTTGGCGCGTCGACAAGCCGGATACGAGTTGTTCATGGTGCAAGTCGGGCGTGAGCCAGCAGACTTCAAGCCGCTTCCGACCGTTGGATCTGGAGCCTGCGAGATTCGGATACGAGATGCCGCCGGTGCGTTCCGCGTCGTGTACGTAGCCAAGTTCGAGGAGGCGGTTTACGTCTTGCACGCTTTTCAGAAAAAGACCCGAAAGACGTCCCAGGCAGACATTGAGCTGGCAATGCAGCGTTACAGGCTGATCGGAGAGCAGTCATGAAGAAGAAGCAAGCACGGCAAGTGAAGGGCGCAAACAATGTGTTTCTTGATCTCGGCTTCCCACCGCATGAGGCCGCTGTGATGCTCCTGCGTTGCGAACTGGCCGAAGCGCTCCGTCAGTGGATGGACCGTGAGGCAATTACCCAGGTGGAAGCCGCCAAGCGCCTTGGCGTGGTCCAGCCCCGCATCTCTGAGATCGCGCGCAACAAGGTTGACAAGCTGTCTCTGGACTACCTCGTGGGCCTGTGCGCAAAAGCTGGTGTCTCAGTCGCCGTGAAATTGGCCGCCTGACCTGGCGCCTAACAAGCCCGCTCCAGAGGGACGCAGCCCGTGTGGCACTTTAGATTAACCCAAAAGTTCCGTTTGGGGCCGCGCCTGGACGGCATAACGTTAGACTTCGCAAAAATCTTCGCTCCGGGATCGACAGTGGCGCCGTTTGCAAAGAGCGCTTATGGTTGTCGGTGCCGGTTTCTCTCGTAGGGTAACTTCTCCTAAATTCATCCGACCCACACCGAGGCAATTTCGTTTCGGTTCTCGCTCGCTAATTCAGCCGTTCACTTTCGGCTTGACATCGCAAGCGCCGGGGGAATAGGGTTACAGCATCCAACGCCAAAGGGAGGTATCGGTCATGGCTGAATCACTGGAAAGTTTTAAGAGCTATATCGGGAAAAA
>JACPFH010000021.1 GCA_016183075.1 Deltaproteobacteria bacterium
TCCTGTGGGTGCTATTTCCGTCCATCTCATTTGCGGCGCTTTTGGCACCTTAGCCCTCGGCCTCTTTGCCCAGGATCAGTTCATGCCTGGAACCACCGGCAACGGGCTACTTTTCGGCGGCGGAATGAAGCTACTCCTGGCTCAATTTGCGGGTGTTGTGAGTGTCGGGATCTTCGTGTTCGGAAGCTCCTGGGTATTCTGGAACCTTATCAAGGCGACTGTCGGTCTGCGGGTATCTCCTGAAGAGGAGTTGGAAGGCCTGGACGTCGGCGAGCACGGGATCATGGCCTACCCGGAGTTTCAATCACCGGGCGATAGCATGCCGCTGGAGGAGCGTAACGAGCGCTCGGTGATTCTTCCGCGTGGGCAGTTGATTGCGGAAAGAGAAAAGATTTGAGCGTGCGGAGGAAGATTCTATGCGACGAGGATTTAAGGCATTCTCAATCCCGTTTTTAAGCTTGTTGTTGACGTTTTCTCTCGCCCACGCCCAAGAGGCCAAAGGGCTTTCCCCGGGCTGGTTGAGCCTGGACGGCAGCGTGGGGCTGGTAGACAAAAGCATTGCGGATGCAAAGGGTTCGTTGGAAAAAGCCTTGGGGATCAGCATCAGCGGATTTTTCGATACCAGCTATACGTGGAGCTCCAACCATCCGCGTTCTCCGGCCAATATCAGCGGCAGATATTTTGACAAAGACCACAACAAAATTGTCTTTAACGATTTCAACCTGACTTTGGAGAAGCCGGAGAAAGACCGGGGAATCGGCTTTAAGTTGGTTGGGGATTTTGGGCGAACGGGCGAGCTCCTGAGAGAGGCCACCTTGTGGGGTACTCGACTTCAGGACGAGCCATCCGCAGAGTTGCGGGAGGCGTTTATCACTTTTACGATCCCCATTGGCGCAGGGCTCCAGGTTAAAGGAGGAAAATTTGTCACCTTAATGGGGACCGAGGTGATTCCCGCTCCCGGTTCACCAAACCCCAATATCTCCCGCTCTTTTCTCTTCAACTTTGCCATCCCTCTCACTCATACGGGAGTGTTGCTTAGCTATCCTGTTCTGCCTTCCTTAACGTTCATGGGCGGGCCCGTGACAGGTTGGGATAATCCCAGAGATAACAACGGTCAGCCGTCTTTTCATGGAGGCTTCACATGGTCCCCGGCGGATATCTTCTCATTGGCAAGCGCACTCATGATCGGGCCGGAGCAAATGCATAACAGCGGGAACGGCCGCTTTACCATCGCCAACGTAGCTACGATCAAGCCTCTGCCGGGCTTGACGCTTTTCCTGGAATACGATTACGGCCACGAAGAGAAGGTTACTGCCAGCCTTCGTGACGCCACCTGGCAGGGTCTCGCTGGAATTGCGAGCTACGATTGGACCGATCGCTTTAATACGGCCCTTAGGGGAGAGTTTTTCAAAGACAGTGATGGCGCCAGGCTTGGCGGCAATATTCCAGGGACTCACCGGGATGCCACGGTTGGCGAGGTGACCCTGACCGGTGCCTACAAGCTCACAGAAAAACTCCTGGGCCGGGTCGAGCTGCGTCAAGATTGGGCCGACGAGAAAATGTTCAAAAAGGGAAACACAGGGTCCGATAAGAACCAAACGACTCTGGCACTGCAAGTCATCTACACTTTCTAAAGCTAACCAGCGCTCCTTCCACCAGCTCTTTAATCCTGTGAGCGGTTCGGGATATGATGCTTCGGACGAAGCGGTCGTGGCGGCGCGCGCATTGAAACTTGGATTTTTTCGCATTGAGCGATGATCGGTTGGTCGGTTGCATTGGGCGTTCTCGGCGTTTCGCTCTCAGCGCTCCTGGCCGGGCGCTATCGGGCAATCTTGCCCGTTGGCGAAGCGGATCGTTGTTGGCTCATCGGGCTTTTCGGGCTGTTCCCCGCCTGGCTCGTAGCGATTTGGGGGCTATTGGGCACCGGCAATATGGACAGCCCGAGCTATACGCCACCTCGCGCCCTCATCATTTCCTCCGCCGCCGCTTTGATCGGCGTCATCGTCTCTGATTACTTCAAGAGACGCTTTGCGGCCGGCGACAGGACGCTATCTCCCGCCGCTAGCTGGCTGTTAGGCCTGGCCGCCCTCGTGCCGGCCTGGGCGGTAGCGCTATGGAACCTTCGCTAAATATGGTCTCCGGCCGGCGGGGCTATTTTTTCTCCCTCCTTCTGCTTTGTGTTGTGCTCTATTTTCCCGGCCTCGGGGCGAGGGATTTCTGGGCTCCCGTAGAGCCACGCTATGCCGAGATCGCTCGCGTCATGTTGGCGCACGGCGAGTGGGTGATCCCCACGATCAACGGCGAGCTATACACCGACAAGCCGATTTTATATTTCTGGTTGGTTCTCATCGGCGCGAAGATCATCGGGAGCGTGAATGAATGGAGCGTTCGACTTCCGTCGGCGCTTTCTGCGCTCGGCTTGGTCCTCGCCACCTACGCGCTGGGGCGGGACTTTTTCGGTGCTCGGGCCGGGTTTTTGGGCGCGATCGTCCTCGCCACCACCGCACGCGTCATCTGGGAAGGGCGCTGGGCCCATACCGACATGCCTTTCACGCTGTTTTTCACCCTTTCGCTTTATTTCTGGGCGCGGGCGAACTTGCAGCGGGGAGCGCCGAGGGAGTATCTGCTTGCCTACGGGCTGATGGGGCTGGCAACGTTGACGAAGGGATTCATCGGCGTTGTGCTGCCTGGACTGATATGGCTCGGTTACGTTGCGTTGCGGCGCGATTGGCGCGGAATTTTTTCCTGGCGCCTTCCGGCGGGCGCAGTGATTTTTTTTCTGGTCACTTTGCCCTGGTTCGGGCAGGTCACTATGGCGACCGGCGGGCGGTGGCTGGAGGAATTCGTGATTGTCCACCATATCCAGCGCTATACCTCCGGAGCCGGGCACGAGCAGCCCTTTTATTATTACCTGGTCAATTTCCCAGCCGATCTTCTACCCTGGCTGCCCTTTCTTGTTTCTGCTATTGCCGCTTGCCTGCCTGTGCGGGCTTCTCTGAAAGAGCCGGCCCCTCTATTTCTCTGCGTCTGGTTTGCGGCCGTATTTATTTTTTTTAGCGTTTCGGACACAAAACGCGCGCTCTATCTACTGCCGGCCTTTCCTCCGGTTGCGCTCGGGATCGGCTGCTACTTTGATGCCCTTATCAAAGGAAACATCGCCCAGAGCGCCATCTATAGGTGGCTGGCCTATTTCCTGTTCGGCGTTTTTTTATTCGGTTCGATTTCTCTTCCGGTTGCTGCTTGGTATTTCCAGCGGGAGCTAGTGTGGTTTTCCGTGCCTGCTGCCCTGGTGATGGCGGGGGGCGGGTTGGTCGGGATAGCCGGGCTTTGGCGGCGGAGTCCCCGAATGGTCTTTTTTGCTGTCGCGGCAACGGTCTCGTTGACGATGCTCTGGGTTGCCGTGCGGATTTTACCGTTCACCGACCGATACAAGTCTCCGAAGCCCTTTGCCGTCGAGGTGAAGAGGCTGGTCCCGAAAGCCGAACCTCTCTATATCTATGCCGATACGATGAACGATTTCAATTTCTATGCCGAGAGGGAGCTGATTCCCGTGGTGTCCTCGCCTGACCAGCTCGAGAGATTAACGGCGCACGCTGCTCCGGTCTATTTGCTGATTCGCGACCGGGACGTAAAGGCAACCGGGATGACAGAGAAGGCTTCCTTCTTGGCCAAGGCTTCGGTGGGCAGTAAAAAATGGAGTCTGGTGCTCTTGCCACAGACGGGTCCGGGGAGTTGACCGGAAAAGTCAAGGTGGTACATTAAAGCCCGATGCCGATTGCGACCATCGAAGAGGCCATTGAAGATATCCGCCGGGGCCGGATGGTCATCCTCATGGATGACAAGAACCGGGAAAATGAGGGCGACCTTTGCATGGCAGGGGAGCGGGTCACCCCCGAGACGATTAACTTTATGGCTCGTTTTGGCCGAGGTCTGATCTGCCTGACGCTAACCGAGGAGAAGGTCAAGCAGCTCGGTCTTCCCATGATGGTCGCGGAGAATACCTCGCCCTTCGGCACGGCCTTCACGGTTAGCGTTGACGCCGCGGAAAACATCACTACAGGGATCTCTGCCGCGGACCGGGCTCAGACGATCCTAACGGCGATTGCAGACGACGCGACGACCGACGCCTTGGTAACCCCCGGGCACATGTTTCCTCTACGGGCACGAAATGGAGGGGTTCTGGTCCGGGCGGGCCAAACCGAAGGGTCGGTGGACCTGGCGCGGCTTGCGGGGCTCAAGCCGGCTGGCGTGATCTGCGAGGTCATGAAAGATGACGGGACCATGGCGCGGCTGCCGGATCTGGAAAAATTCGCCGCCAAACATAATTTGAAGATCGTCACGATCGCCGACCTGATCGAGTATCGGTTGCGCTATGATTGTTTGGTGTATCGGGTGGCTTCGGCCAGACTTCCTACTCGCATTGGCGGGGAGTTCGAGGCGGTGGTCTATAATAGCCACGTGGATGAGAGCGAGCACCTGGCGCTCGTAAAGGGAAGCATCTCGCCGCACGACCAGACTCTCGTGCGTGTCCATACCAAATATGTTCCGGGGGACGTCTTCGGCTTTGAATTTCTAAACACGGGAGCCGTGATCGAGCGCTCCATGGAAATGATCGCCAAAGAAGGCAAAGGGGTCATTCTTTACCTCCAGACTGAGGAGAAAGGCCTGAATCCCGGCCTGCCTACGTATCCTCGCGTGAACGGGAAACGAAAGCGAGACATGAGCCCTTCTTTCGTGTATCGGGCGGAGTTCAGGGAATACGGCATCGGAGCGCAGATCTTGCGGGATTTGGGGGTCAGAAAGATGCGCCTGATCACCAACAATCGCAAAAACCTCGTCGGCCTTTCGGGCTACGGCTTGGAGATCACCGCAAACGTTCCCTTTCCTGTGGATCTGCCTTATGGTAAAGAATTGGCGAGAAGGCAAAAGAAGAGCGTGAAGGCTTAGAACAAGGGAAACGACATGCCAATCTATGAATACAGTTGTCATCGCTGTCAGAATAGTTTCGAGGAACTCGTGCTTTCCCAGGCGGAGGCGGTCACCTGCCCTCAATGCGCAAGCGCGGAAGTGAAGCGGGAGATGTCCGTATTTAGCTCTCCTGCAGGCAGCGGGGAGAAGGCAGCGAATGGCGGTGGGTGCGGAGGGTGTACCCCCGGCGCCTGTGGCTGCCACTAAGACGCCAGATTTAAGCCGTGTCAATCGTCAATGGTCAATAGTCATTTCGTCTATCTGGTCTATTTCGTCTGTTTCGTTGACCGAATAGACCAAATGACCAGACAGACCAGATAGACCGAATAGACAAGAGTGACCAATAACTATTGACCAGTTGAGTCGGGCGGGTTCAAATAGCGGGCCAGGGATCGCTGGAGCTTTTTGAGCGCCTCATCGAGGTTGGGGAAAAGCCTTTCTTCGACCAGCTCGCCTCCCACCCAGTAATCCACCGATGGGGCTTCGGTGAAATTGATATCGACCAACGTTTCGCCGACAGGATCGCCTGTGATTAACGCCCTCAGGGAGTATCCCGCGTCGATGAGCAATCCGCGCGCGCCAGGAGGGAGCTGAAGCATGGCTTTGATTTTATTGAGCCGCTTGCCTGGATAAGTACCCACGCCCAAAGAGTGATACTTCCACTGACTGGGCGCCGGATCGTGCTCCTTCAATAATTTGGTGTTGATGTCAACGACGTTTCGAACCGCCTGTTCCTGGCTGTAGTCTTTGAGCATCTCGTAAACCCGCTTCTCGATGATTCCCCTGCCGAGCTGGGTTCGCTTTTCGCGCTCCTTGACCGGGCCTCTATCGATCCACCATTTGAGCTCTTCGACCGGCGCCTTCTCGAGGCTTTCTTTCTTTTGGTCCGCCATCGCCCCAACTATCGTCAATCGTCAATAGTTATTCGTCAATCGGTGAATCAAATAGTAATCCCATTAATCCTTGATGAGCTTTTCCGATTGACGATTGACCAGTAACGAATAACGGCTGTTCATATTTTAAACTCCTCCAGCGTGCTGGGAGCAAAGAGGCTTTCCAGATCGAATGGTTTTCTGATTAAGCCTTGCTCATGGGCGTACTGAACGAGGGTCTCCAGAACATGCCTGTTGGGCTCGAGCCCGTAGGGCCATAAGTTTCCGCCGAAAATCTCCCTCTCCTCCTCCATCTCGGCGATCGACCAGGCGAGCATGTATTTCAGGGCTGAGAATTCGTACATCGACTCCTCGCATAGCCTCTTGGACTCAGTGAAGGCCTTGCTCAGGTTCTGGGCCACCCAAGGGTTTTTCTTGTGGAAATCTTCTCTTAAGACCACAGTGTGCATAATGGGAAAAATCTTCGTGCGGCAGTAGTAGTCTCTTTCCACTTCGCGAAAATTGGGGAACAGTCTCCTGACCTTTGGGGAACGGCGCACGAAGGGCGATGGCATGTGGGGCGATATGATCGCGTCGATCTCTCCCCGTTCCAGCATAGAGGAGAGCGTCTGGCCCAACCCAATCGGCCTGATATCGATGTTACTGGGAAGATCGTGAGGAATTTTGTCTTCTCGTCCCGGGTGCTCCTGCCCGCCGGTGAACCACTTCATTTTCTCCGGAGGCACCCCGTACTCATGCTGCAAGATTCCCCGGACCCAGATCGCCATCGTGACTTGGTATTCCGGGACTCCGGCCCTCTTTCCCACGAGGTCTTTGGGCTCCTTAATGCCTGAATCCGTGTTGATGTAGATGCAGGCGTGGCGGAACGCGCGCGAGGGAAAGACCGGTATCGCCAACAGCCGCGGAAAACCGTTTTCTCGCCCCACCAGATAGGAGCTCATGGAAAGCTCGGCCGCGTCGAATTCCTGGTACCGCAACATGCGCCAGAAGGTCTCTTCGACGCGGAGCGGCAGATAGGTGAGTTCCA